>JAEZLF010000260.1 GCA_023435925.1 Bacillota bacterium | reverse complement strand
GAGGTCTTCATAAATTCACCGGAGGATTCAAAGAGGCTGGGTATTGGTATGGTACACCAGCATTTTAAGCTTGTTGATGTTTTTTCTGCTGCCGACAACGTATGGCTGGGCAGGGAGAAAAGCAGTAGTAGTATAAGCTCCCGCGACACAGGTACAGAAAGAACCAGGGGTAGTATTTTTAAAAGAGTAAAAACAAAAGTATCGGAGCAGCTGCTGAAATCAGAAAGATTTGATGAAATAGAGAACATAGCTGAAAAATTCGGCTTTAAGATAGATCCACACAAAAAGGTAATGAATATGTCTGTTAGTGAAAAGCAGACATTGGAAATATTGAAGGTCCTTTACAACGGAGCCAGAATCATAATTCTTGATGAGCCAACTGCGGTGTTGACTGTTCAGGAGATAGATAGGCTCTTTGAGGTTCTGCGCAAGATGAAGGCTGAAGGCCATTCTATAATTATAATTACTCACAAGCTGAATGAGGTAATGGCTATTAGTGATAGAGTAGCTATTCTCAGAAAGGGCGAATACATAGATACAATAGAAACAAAAAAGACAAATGAGCAGGAGCTGTCAGAGCTTATGGTCGGCAGAAAGGTCGACCTGAATATTGAAAGGCCATTTGTTGAGAATAAGAGGCTTCTATTGGAAATTCGTGATCTTACTATTAACAGCGATGAAAATGCAACGGCTATAGACCATGTAAATTTCTACATCAGAGGAGGGGAAATCCTCGGTGTAGCCGGAATAGCCGGATGTGGTCAAAAGGAGCTGTGTGAAGCAATTGCAGGGCTTCGAAAAATTGAAGCCGGTAAAATAATTCATCAGGGTGAGAATATCGTAGGAATGACGCCCCAGCAGATTATCGAGAAGGGCATTGCAATGAGTTTTATTCCCGAGGATCGTCTTGGCATGGGACTTGCTCCGTCGCTTTCAATTACGGATAATATGATTTTAAAGAGCTATAGGGGTAAATGGTATAATCCGCTCATTGATCGAGAGACCGGCAGAAGGGATGCGAAGAGGGTAATAAAGGAACTTGGTATAATAACACCGTCCACGCAAACTCCCGTAAGACAGCTTTCAGGGGGAAATGTGCAGAAGGTTCTTCTGGGCAGAGAGATAAAAAGCGGGCCTAATGTAATAATAACAGCATATCCTGTGCGTGGACTGGACATCAATTCATCTTACGCCATATACAATATTTTAAATCAGCAGAAAAAGAACGGCGTCGGTATCCTCTTTGTAGGAGAGGATCTTGATGTTATGATGGCGCTCTGCGATAAAATAATGGTACTGTGCCACGGCAAGCTTATGGGAGTTGTTCATGCCAACAAGACTACAAAAGAGCAGCTTGGGCTCATGATGACAGGCGCACTGGATATAACCGATATAAACGGCAAAAAGGCTGGAATCGCAAAGGATACCAATATAAAGGAGTGATGTTATGAAGCAGATCAAAGAGCCGGCATTTCGTATAGTAAAGCGAGATAACATCAGCCGTATACGGAAGGTGGAGCTTTATGCGCTTGCAATATTTGTTGCACTTTTCGCAGGAGGGTTACTGCTGCTTTCCATGGGTGTTAATTCATTTAAGTTTTATAAGGATATGCTTACCATAGGAGTTATTGATAACCGCTTTGCTTACAAGAATATAGAAGGCTTTATAAAGATGTTTGTGCCGCTATTGATAACATCTCTGGCATTGTCCTTGGCCTTTAAAATGAAGTTTTGGAATATCGGCGGCGAAGGACAGTTTATCATGGGTGCAACTGCTGCATCTGCAGTGGCATTGCTTTTAGGAGAAACGATGGCAACGCTTCCACTCATTATTCTGATGGCTTTAAGCGGAGCAGTCTTTGCAGGGATTTACGGCATGATCGTGGCAGTTCTCAAGGTTAAATTCGGTACAAATGAGACACTGCTTACATTAATGCTCAACTATATTGCATTGTACATGCTTAAGTTTTTTGGTGAGACAAAGAACGGCTGGAATTTCTTTTTGAGTGCTGAGTCAGAGCGCCCGCGTTTTCAGACCTTTTCAGAGAATGCCTGGATGCCTGTTATACATATAGGAAAATTTTCACTGAACATATCGCTCATTTTCGCAATACTTCTGTGTGTACTGGTGACTGCTTATCTGAAAAAGACAAAGCAGGGCTATGAGATATTGGTTGTTGGTGACAGTGCCAATACTGCCAGATATGCAGGTATGAAGGTAAACAGGATAGTTATACGGACTATGTTCATTTCCGCCTGCCTTATAGGTTTGGCAGGTGCCTTTTATGTTTCAACCTCTCATACGCTTTCAACCTCAGTTACCAACAATGTTGGCTGGACCGGCATAATTGTTGCCTGGTTGTCAAAGCTGAATACTGTAGTAATTGCCATAACTTCAATGCTGATAAGTGTACTTCAGTATGGCTGTCGTGTAGCAAGCTCTGAATTTCCGTCCATAGATTCCAATTTTGCTGACCTGCTGCAGGGTATAATATTATTTCTTATTCTTATTGCAGACTTTTTTATCAGGTTTAAGATTATTAATACTAAAAAAGCCAGACAGGAGGAGCAGCAATGAATACTTTAAATGTTCTTACCTTATTTCTGTTCAATATTGTAGTTTATAATATTCCCCTTCTGTATGGTACGGTCGGAGAGATAATAACTGAAAAATCAGGAAGCCTGAATCTGGGCGTTGAAGGTACAATGGCAGTAGGGGCTGTTTTCGGGTATCTGGTGGGGTGCTATACGAACAGCATGCTTATTGGTATCATGGTTTCATTTTTATGCTCAGCACTATGCGGGCTTCTGTTTTCACTGCTTACGGTAACAATGCAGGCTAATCAAAACGTAACCGGCCTGACAATAACAACCTTCGGTGTTGGTCTGTATTTCTTCATAGGTAACGGCATAGGAGACAGATGGCCTGCAATGCAGAAGGCTCCATCATTGGTAGCCGGCTTTAGCAATGTTGATATTCCGCTGCTCAGCAAAATACCTGTTTTGGGGAAGGTCCTTTTTTCACATAATATACTGGTTTATCTCGGAATCATAATTGCTGTTGCAGCCTGGTGGTATATGAAGTATACAAAAGCAGGCCTGAGAATGCGTGCAATTGGAGAGAACCCGGAGGCTGCTGATTCAATAGGAATAAACATAACAGCATATAAATACACGCATATTATGATTGGTTCAGGTATAATGGGAATTGGTGGATACTATATGGGATTAAACATGGGAGGAAGCTTTGAGGGCAGTAATTGCTGGATAAATGGTTATGGGTGGATAGCAATTGCGCTTGTAATATTTGCCAATTGGAACACTGTCCAGGCTATAGCAGGGACAATGATTTTTGGCTTTTTCAATACGCTGCAGGTATATAACGGTTCGCTGGCATATGCCTTCCCAAAATCACTGGGGTGGCTTTCATCTGTGCCATCACAGCTTTTTCAGGCACTCCCGTTTATAATAACGGCAATAGTGCTGGTGGTGGATTCTATACGAAAGGATAAGCATAGTAATGAGCCGTCGGCTATTGGTCTGAACTATTACAGGGAGGATAGGTAAGCTTAATATATAGCAGCATCACGAATTGATTAGCTTCCCACAGGGAGGCTTTTTTCATTTGGCTCTATTACAGAATTAATGTATGACCTATGGTGTGTTGTCTGATGATATAGCATAAAAATATATTTTCGGAATACTAAAGGATATAAAGGTCGAAGCCTACACAGTTAAAAGGGTTGTGAATGAAGAAAAGATGAGCTATAAATATAATCTTGACAAGTGATCGATTGATAACTATAATCCGAATGATAAGGAAAGCGAAGTACTGTCCCTTATAGAACGACTTATCGATACATTTGATGCCGCCTATAGGAACGAGGACGCAAAATTAAACCGGCGGGAATTTTATTAACCTATATTGATTATATAGAAATCGAATGCTTTGAAGCGGTTGTAGAGGAAATATGGATGAGGAGGTATACGTCTATGAGGTGCCATGTGAATAACATCAATCTTTATTACGAAAAGTCTGGCACAGGAAAGCCCCTGCTTCTGATTCATGGAAACGGGGAAACGCACAAGATTTTTGACAAGGCGATGCCTTTATTGGC
Source organism: Bacillota bacterium (assembly GCA_023435925.1). Lineage (GTDB taxonomy): Bacteria > Bacillota > Clostridia > Acetivibrionales > DTU013 > JAEZLF01. Next base: position 8,926 of record JAEZLF010000260.1, on the reverse strand, counting down.
AGAATACTATACCGTATACGCAATAGACAGCCGCGGGCATGGGAAGAGTGATGCTGCTTTGGAATATCACTATGATGATTTTGCTGAGGATATCAAATGCTTTATTGAAGAGCTGAACCTGGAGCAACCCATTCTTTATGGATTCAGTGATGGCGGGATTGTGGGATTGCTGCTTGCTGCAAAGTATCCACAACTATTATCCCAAATAATTATCAGTGGGGCAAATTTAAATCCGAACGGTATACGTACAGGTTGGCTTAAGCTGTTTCAGTGTATCAACGCAATCGTTAAAGACCCAAAGATGACTATGATGCTGAAAGAACCCAATATTACAGCAGAAATGCTTAGTCACATTGAAATCCCCACTACGGTACTGGCGGGTAGTCGTGACATGGTGAAACGGAACCATACACAGTACATTGCTGATAACATCCCAAACAGCAGACTCCGCATTTTGCAAGGTGAGGGGCATGGCAGCTATGTTCTGCACAGCACTAAAATTGTTAAGCTGATTTTAGATGTGGCAAATACTAAGTAACAAATTTACACTTTCAAATTTTGGATAACAAATTAAATATGAAAAGGAAGACTAATATATTCCAATAATAAATTACTAATATGAAGGTGAATAATATTTTGACAAATTATGAAAAAAATATAAAGAAACTATCATTGCCACTATTGCTACTATCTTTGCCTTTAACTGTAATGGATGTATTATTACCTGTGTATACATCTGCTTTGGGGTTAACACCCCTTCAGGTAACTGGACTTTTTTCTGTGTTTTCACTTGGAATTATTATTGTACGACCTATCATAGGTTATATAGCGGATAAGATAGGGAGAAAACCCATATTTGTATTTGGCTTAATATTTTATGCATTATCATATATAATTTATTCTAATGCTAAAATGATATTATTGATTTATATAGGAAGGGGTCTACAAGCTATTGCGTCTGCTTTTATTAGTATTTCTACATACAGCATGATTGCCGACTTAAATATGAAAAATAATGCACATAATTTTGGGAAGGTAGATAGCTACTCTGAAAAGGGAGGTTTGTTAGGAATACTATTGTGCTTTTATGTTCTTAACACCCCAAAATTAATTGATGGCTGGTCTAATTTGTTTATGATATGTTCAATAAGTGCCATAATAGCTGTCATTTATTCTATTGCTTTTTTAAAGGAAACAAAACCAATTAGCAATAAAGAATTTTCAAGCATTTCTTTACCTTTCAAAAAAAATAAAATAATAATGTTTCATTTAATGATTAGAATTTTTACAAGTGTCATTTCTGCAATCTTTGTTCTATATTTACAAAGCAGATTCAATTCCAATTTGTTGGAGATTGGTGTTTCATTTCTACTCCCTACAGTAATAATTGCATTTGCTTCACCGAAACTTGGAAAAATCAGTGATAGAATTGGAAGTGAAAAGGCAATAGTTGTTTCCTTAAGTATGTTAATAGTCACTGTATTCATATTACCGTATACGAATAGTGTTTATATGTACGGAGTTATATGGACAATCTACTGCATTGCTATAACTTTGCTTAACCTAACTCTAAATGGTGTTTATGTAGAGGATATGGCAGAGGAAATTAGAGGGATTGCTATAGGAAAATTTAGTATGGGAGCCAATATTGGTACTTTTATTGGTCCTATAATAGGTGGTCTTGCTTTCCAAAAAATAAGCATACAAACTCCATTTTTTATAAGTTCCATAGGGTTTACTATATTGTTGGTGCTATATATAAAATACAATAAATATCAGTTAACAAAGAGAAACAATTACCAATAGTAATACACATTATTTAAGTTATGTTTTATTAAAATTTTGCTTTGAACCGAAGTGTTTTAAAAATTGACATAAATTAAAATGATCAAATTACACATGATAATAGGGTACGTTGAATGTAAGTGCTGAATCACAGGTTTTACCAATCATACTTTTTGGGAGGTATACTATGGATAAATGCCAGAGCATTTTATGTTCCGTATCAAGCTGCATTCATAACGCTCATGATAAGAACTACTGCACATTGGATTCTATCCAGGTAAGTGCGGCCGCCAAATCGGACAGCGGTGCTCCTTACGATGAGACCCTCTGTGCCAGCTACAAGAATCACGAGAAGAAGAAATAGCAGCCTTTAAGCAGTACTGAAGTAAGATAAGGGGGACAATATTCTCGGCAACTTGAGAGAGGGAAGAGGATTGCCCCCTTATTCATAATCCAACCTATTCATCTCGTATTGGAAGGACACTTATTCGGAAATAAATAACGATTTTGGCACTCCACATACCGGACAAACATAATCCTCCGGCAAATGCTATTCTATCATTTGATTCACTCAAAGACAAGGAAGTGGTTCTTTATGAACAGAAGGGTATTATTAACCATGTCTTTTTTTTGCTGCTGATGGTGGAGAATTCCTGCTATGAAAGGTTGAGTAAGGTAAATGAGCCCCATTCCATGGTGCTGTCATTTAGAGAACAGAGAATCATTCCAATGAGTTTTTTTGCGCATCAAACAGAAAACCATACAATCAAAAAAGCTTCAGATGAATGAAGCTTTTTTGTAACAGATGAGTGGCCTGTAACAGATAAGCACTAGAAAGAGGTGTCATTGCAGAAAGGGTTCAAGCTGAGCCGGTACAGGGATAAATTCGAAGTATTCATTTTGCTTTGAACCATCGACAAATGCTACCTGACGTGATTTTACCGAGTCCAGTATTCTGAAAACGGTTTTTACATCACCATACTCTACTTCCGGTGTGACATAGATATCCTCGATACCGTTCATTGCATTGTAGAAATTGAGTAATTCGTTGTAATATCCTCTGTCAGGAGTGAAATTTACAGTCTCTGTTTTTCCGTCATTGTATGCTACAGTAATGATACCGGAGGTCTTATCATCCAGGAAAATCTGACCTTTTGTACCGAAAATACGGAATCCGACAAGGGGCTTCAAGGCTTCTGTACCGGAAGGAAAATAGGTATATTGGCCAATAACATTGCTTTTAAAAAGGATATTGCTATTTATTGAGAGATAAGGGCTGAAATCCTGCTTCTGAGGCCTGCCGAAGGCCTGGACACATTCGATGTCGCCAAAGATATGCCTGACTGCTGCAAGATCGTGGAGTGCCGCATCAAGGAACGTGCCGCCGGGATAATCCGGATGCTGCCGCCATTCAGTGCCTGCGTAGGTGTTTTTGCTCATTTCACATGGGAAACAGGTGACATTGTTTTTAATAAAATATACGATTTCTCCAATCCTGCCTTCGTTGATCATCTGCTTTATTTTGTTGTTTTCTTCATTGTAACGGTAGTTTTCGGCAATTAATATTTTCAGATCTTTCCTCCTGGATAGCTCCAGGTATTTATCAGCCTGCTCCATATCAGGAGCCATGGGCTTTTCACAGATGAAGCTCTTTCCGGAATTGGCAACATCCTCCGATACTTTGTAGTTCTGCCCGATGGGAACGAGAATGTCTACTGCATCGATATCATCTCTTTTCAGAAGCTCTGCATAGTTATCATATACATTTTTCTGATCCAGATTGATTTTTTTGGCAAAAGCCTCAGCATCTCCACGAGTGCGGTTAGCCAGAGCGACTATCTCATATTTGTCCTGCAGCTCCAATAGGGCAGGATAATGCAGCCTTTCCCATGCAAGGCCGGTACCGATTACTCCAAGTCGAATTTTCTTCAAAATAAACCCCTCCGTTTGTTGAGTCTAATATCTTTGCCAAAATTCATTTATTCTGGCGATTCAGAACTTATTATCTGCTTACTTCATAAAATTAATCTGAAAAAATCAATTAAGACTAAGGAGGATCCTGCGAAATTATGGCCCATGTGCAGTGGACAATCCATTCTGTGAGTGCTATCATAATTTAAAAGCAGAAAATTCGATGAGGAAGGTTGTTTGCTTCATGGGGAAGTTCAAGAGGTTTATTTCTTATTATGGCCCATACAAAGGAATGTTTTATCTGGACATGCTTTGTGCATTTATTCTGTCGGGAATTGATCTTTTCTTCCCATCCCTTGTCAAATATATGATGGATGAGGTGTATGACAAGCGTCCGGCCAATTTGCTGGAAATCGTGTTCATTACTTCAGCAGGATTACTGGTGCTTTATATTATACGGTATTTTTGCCAGCGCTATATTACTTCCTGGGGACATATTATGGGATCCCGTATGGAAACAGACATGCGCAGCGATCTGTTTAACCATCTTCAGAAGCTTTCATTTTCCTTTTATGATAATGAAAATACAGGTAAGCTGATGTCTCGTATAACAAACGACTTATTTGATATTACCGAATTGGCTCATCACGGTCCCGAGGACGTGTTCATTTCGGTAATAAAAATCGTTGGTGCGATTATCATCATGCTGACCATGGACGTGAAGCTTACACTGATTCTTCTAGGTTTGCTGGTGTTTATTGTGGCCTTTACCGGCTTTTATAATCTGAAGATGAGGGCTGTATTTACCGAAAACCGTAAAAAAATCGCGGTTGTAAATGCCAGGGCACAGGACAGCCTGTCAGGGATACGTGTTGTGAAGTCTTTTGCAAATGAGGAGATTGAAGCCTGCAAGTTTGAGGAGGGGAACAAGCAATTTCTCAAAACGAAGGAGAATAGTTATACCATTATGGGCAGCTTCCATTCAGGAAACCAGCTGCTTCAGGGAATTCTTTATCTGTGTGTGCTGGTGTTCGGTGGTATATTCCTGAATCGCGGCGATATCTCCACATCAGATTTGGTTGCATATATTCTGTTTATCAATGTATTCTTAAACCCCATCGACCGGCTGGTCAGCTTTACCGAAAGCTTCCAGCGAGGCATGTCCGGTTTTGACCGGTTTGTAGAAATATTGGATACAAAGCCCGAAATAGTGGATAGTGCGGATGCAGAGGATTTAACAGATGTTCGGGGTGAAATCCGCTTTCACAATGTTTCTTTCAGCTATAATGACAAGACTGTAGTTTTAAATAATATAAACCTTACCATACATAAAGGTCATACAGTTGCTATCGTGGGACCTTCCGGAGGAGGAAAGACCACCTTCTGCAATTTGATACCCAGATTTTACGAGGTAAATGACGGCTCTATCACCATAGATGGAAAGGACATCCGGAGCCTGACGCTTGGGTCTTTGCGAAAAAACATCGGGATGGTGCAGCAGGATGTTTATATGTTCTCGGGCTCAATAGCAGAGAATATTCTTTATGGAAGACCGGATGCAACTATGGATGAAGTAATGGAAGCTGCAAGACTGGCAAATGCTCATGATTTTATTATGGAACTGGAGCATGGGTATGATACCTTTGTGGGGGAGCGCGGCGTCAAGCTTTCAGGAGGACAGAAGCAGCGGATATCTATTGCCAGGGCATTTCTGAAGAATCCGCCCATTTTAATCCTGGATGAAGCAACGTCTGCTTTAGACAATGAGAGTGAGCGGCTGGTGCAGGAATCCCTGAATGTATTGGCACATGGAAGAACCACATTGATTATTGCCCATCGACTGTCTACGATAAAAAATGCCGACAATATTGTGGTATTGTCGGCAAGGGGTATTGAAGAGCAGGGAACACATACTGAATTAATGGAAAAAGACGGCGTGTATGCATCCTTGTACCAGGAAGGCTTTACGGATACCGAAAGCAAGTAGACCAAATTCAGCGCCCTTGATTTCTCCTTTTCGCTTTCCTGGCTCCAAAAAATGCAAGGTTTATGGTGGTCAGAATCATGGAAAGCGGGTCAAAGGCCAGCTGCATGGGAATAATACCAAGCTGCTCCGGGTTATCGTCTATCAAATAGGTCCAGGTGGAGGAAGGTGCCTTCAGTCCTTCCTTTTCGAGATCTACTCCATTTGAGGTTATCTCGGCGGCCGCCAGTGCTGTGGTGGTTTCCTGCTCAATGGTTTCCAGCAGCTTTTCGTAGGACTGGATAGCAATTTTGTTAAATTCACTGATCGGTATTTTGCCCGCCATATTAACCAGATGAATGCTTTCTCTGGTGTAGGAGAGAAAGTCCAGATACTCTGTCCAGCAGGAACTGATGAAATAAAGGGTAATTTGCCATTCCGCTTTTAATAGAGCTCCTTCCCCGACGACTGGAAGAAGCCTTGCATATTTTTCCTGCAATCTTGTTCTAAAAATGCCGGGCAGTCTTCCAAAGAGCACTTCATAACGCCATTGGAAAATCATCTGTCTTTGCCGCTCCATCAGGACATTGTATTTTTGAAGAGTCCTTCTGATCTGGAAGTTCTGTCCTTCAATGATTCTCTGGGCCCGGGCCGTTTCCCTGCGGATCACCCGGTTATCCAGCGGCTTTGGACTGTTGACCGGGTACAACTGTTCCGGAATCAGTTCCTTCAGCCGGTATTGCTTCATCAGATCGTCCTCCAGACTGATGAAAAACCGGGTGGAACCGGGATCTCCCTGACGGCCTGCCCGGCCTCTCAATTGATCATCGATACGCCTGCTTTCATGCTTATTAGTACCGATGACATAGAGGCCGCCAAGAGCTACAACGTGCTCCCGCTCCTCTTCATGCTCGCCGCCGAGCTTGATATCAGTACCTCTGCCTGCCATATTGGTAGACACCGTCACAGAGCCCGGCCTTCCTGCATTGGCAATAATACCGGCTTCCTGTTCATCATTTTTTGCATTGAGCACGGAGCAGGCTACTCCAATAGCGTGCAGACGGGCAGCCAGCAGTTCTGATTCCTGCACGCTTCTTGTGCCGATGAGTACAGGTCTGCCTGTGAGGTGTACGGCTTCTATTTCCGCTACCAGGGCATTCAGCTTGGCTTCAAAGTGGGTGAATATAACATCGGAATGGTCCGTGCGGATGCATTTTTTATTGGTAGGTATCACAGCAACACTAAGATTATAGAATTCCAGAAACTCTTCTGAGGAAGTGCGGGCGGTGCCGGTCATGCCTGCGATTTTGGGATATTGCCGGATAAAGTTCTGCAAAGTGACGGAAGCGATGATCTGCCCTTTTGTGCCTGAATAAATTCCTTCCTTAGCCTCAATAGCCTCCTGCAGTCCGTATGGCCATTGGCGGCTGTCGGCTACCCGGCCCGTAAACTCATCAACCAGCTCAATTTTGTTATTCCGGAGGATATAGTCTATGTCCTTTTTCAACAATGCCCGTGCATGCAGCGCGTTTCCGACATCGACCAGCAGCTGCAGATTCTTTTCATCATAGAGGTTTTTGCAGCCAAATATTTTTTCTACGGTGCTTACACCCTTCTCTGTAAGAAAAACATTTCTTTCGTATTCATCTAAACTGAAATCTGTTTCCGGCTCCAGACCTGCTACTATTTCAGCCATCCGAACCGGGTCAATGCCATGCTTTTTATCGGTTTTCCCTGCTATGACAAGGGGAATCCTGGCTTCATCAATCAAAATAGAATCGGCTTCATCGATAATGGCATAGTAAAAAGGCCTTTGAACCAGGTCATAAGGACTTTCTGCCAGAAAGCTTCTCAGGTAATCAAAGCCGGATTCCTTTGCAGTCAAATAAGTGATATCGGCAGAATATGCATTTTTTCGCTGTTCCTTTGTCATACCCTCTTGTATAAATGCCACGCTTATGCCTAAAAACTCATACAAGGGCCTCATCCATTCTGCATCTCTTCTGGCAAGGTAATCGTTGAAGGTCAGCACATGTACCCCTTTACCATAAAGAGCGTTCAGATAGACCGGGGCTGTTGCGGCAAGTGTTTTACCCTCGCCGGTTTGCATTTCCACCAGTGATCCGAAATGCAGTGCAATACCTGCGAGTATCTGTACGTCATAAGGTCTCATTCCCATGGATCTGACCGAAGCTTCTCTGACCAGTGCAAAGGCTTGGGTCAAAATCTCTTCTGCCGGGATACCCGTTACAGCCTGCTGCTTTAACGCTGCCGACATGGCTTTTAAAGAGGCGTCGTCCAGATGATCAAGGCGTATATCATTGATTTCTTCCAGAAGCCGCCTTGCAGGTTCCAGATTCAATTCCGTGGTACGCAGATTTAAATTATTCATTTTTCGAAAAAGACTGAATTTTTCATTTTTCATTATAAACCTCCCGTTTCACTGTATCAGACCTGTAAATAGAAATGATGCAGGCCGATCGTAATTGCACAATAAAAAACTACAGCGAAATGAAGGAATACTCCTTAAACTGATGGAGTATGATTAGAAGCATGCTGCTGAGAAAGAAAAGAATATCCAGCGTGAGGATAAGCTGCCTGGCAGTACCGGAGAAAATGCAGACTGCCAATGATGCCGCAATCATTGCTGTGATAGAAAACATAAAGTAAGCAACCTGAGCAGGTGAGCTATCAATACACCAGTTCAAATCTAAAAGCATTCGTTCCATGCATATGCCGGAACGTTTCAATCTGCATGCCGATGCTAAGGCGGCTATTACTGCCAGCAAAGGCAGCATGGAAATTAGTAACTGCAGCATAGTTCACACTTTCGTTTGATGACTTCGCAGGCATCACTCATGACCGGATGCCTTGATGTTTAAATAGTAGCATTAAGAAACCATTTTTGCAATATGGATTTCGTTACTATTCGGGACGAATAATAGAGTTACTCGTCTGAATAACTTTTTCTGCGGTTTTAATTGTTTTACAGCCAAGGGTTTGATAAAATATGACAAAGAATACGAAACGCAATTATGTACGTTACATACGAAACAGCTTATATCAATTAAGATATACAGCATAGGAGGCAATATGAGTCTTAATCAGAAGGATGAATTGCTGTTACGGATCTATAGCATTGATTATCTTCTAAAATGCAGAGTTGATGAAGTTACTGAAAATGATTTGAAGTTATCACCGATATCAGGAAAGGTGGACATGTTCCAGGCCTCTGATCCTGTAGTACTGGTGTTTTATGAAGAGAAA
>JAEZLF010000075.1 GCA_023435925.1 Bacillota bacterium | reverse complement strand
CACTCCGGCAGATTGAAGCTGCTGCAAAACAACCATTGGAAATTCATTCACGGAGACTACCCTGAGGCAAAAGAAGTGCAATACGATGACAGCAGTTGGTATGATATAGGAATACCACATTCCTTTGGAATACCTTATTTTCAGCAGAACGAATTCTATGTCGGCTATGGATGCTACCGAAAAATTCTTCCTATCGATATGACATGGATCGGCAAGAAATTATCCCTGGAATTCCAAGGGGCATTCCAGGACGCAGAAATTTATTTGAATGGTCACTTGGTCGGAGTACATCAAGGAGGGTATACCGCTTTTGAAATAGACATCACTCCTTATGCGTCGGCAGGCAGCAATCTTTTATTTGTCCGTCTGAACAATCTATGGAACCCAAGGCTGGCTCCGCGTGCCGGAGAGCATGTATTTAACGGTGGTATATACCGGGATGTAAGTTTGTTGGTTACGGAGAAGGTGCATATTGACTGGTATGGAACCTTTGTAACAACGCCTGAAGTTTCCACGGACAAAGCTGTTGTGGCAATATCCACCGAGGTAAGGAATGCGCTTGATATTCCGGTTGAATGTACGCTGATTTCTAGTGTTCAGTATCAGGATAAAGAGATATTCCGAATATCATCAGTACAATCGCTGGATTCCGGAAGCCAGTTTGTTTTTTATCAAAGCGGGCAAGTTGAAAACCCGAAATTGTGGCATCCGGACACACCGAACCTGTATAAACTGAAAAGCACAGTTTATATTGGCGAAGAGCTTTACGACACCGATGAAACGATCTTTGGTATCCGCTGGTTTGAGTTTACGGCAGATAGAGGCTTCTTCCTCAACGGTGAACACTATCCCATCCATGGAGCTAATGTCCATCAGGATCATGCCGGATGGAGTGATGCAGTTACCCACTCGGGTATATACCGGGATGTAAAAATGGTTAAGGATTGTGGGATGAACTTTATAAGGGGTTCCCACTATCCGCACCACACAGTTTTCGCGGAGGAGTGTGACAAACAGGGATTGTTGTTCTGGTCAGAAAATTGTTTCTGGGGAACCGGCGGACCAAAGCTGGAAGGCTATTGGACAAGCAGTGCATATCCTATTAGCGAAGAGGATGAAGCGGAATTTGAAGATAGCTGTATCAGGGCTCTTCGTGAAATGATACGCACAAATCGAAACCATCCAAGCATTATTGTATGGAGTATGTGCAACGAGCCGTTCTTCTCAACCTCGGAAGTGATGGATAAAGCAAAAGCACTGGTAAAGCGTTTGGTCAAGGAAAGCCATGAAGCGGATCCCACTCGCCCTGCCGCTGTTGGCGGAGCCCAGCGTGGAGGGTTTGATAACCTGGGTGATATTGCAGGCTACAACGGGGATGGAGCAACGATATTTCACAATCCGGGCTTCCCGAATTTTGTTTCGGAATATGGAAGCTTTGAAGAAACCAATCGTCCGGGTAGTGTTATCCCCAATGACATACCCGAGGATTATCCCTGGCGTTCGGGGAAAGCATTATGGTGTGCTTTTCACCATGGAAGTATATTATGGAATATGGGATATTTGGGGGTTATTGATTATTATAGGCTGCCATTGAACTCCTGGTACTGGTTCAGGGAGACTCTGCTCGGTATTAAACCGCCAAAGCCGGTGCAAAAAGGGATTCCCTATGCATTGAGGATAACAACCGACAGAAACGTCATAGCAACGGATGGAACTGAGGATGCCTTTATTATGGTGGAGATTACCGATAAGGACGGTAATAGGATTGCCAATACTGCAGATATTATTTTGGAAGTAATAGAGGGCGGGGCCATATTTCCAACAGGAAAAACCTTTGTTCTTTCCCCTGAAAAACACAATTTATATGAAGGCCTTGGTGCCATTGAGTTACGCTCTTATTATGCCGGAGATAGCAGAATACTTGCCAAAGCAGAAGGTCTGGTGCCTGCAGAGCTTATCGTCCATTCGATAGGTGGTGAACATTGGAATCATCAGGTTTTGAATGCGTTACAACCGCCACCATCGGTAATGGCTATGCCAAAAAGAGATAAAAGCTTCAATATTGGAATCAATCGTCCGGTCTTTGCAAGCAGTGCTCACCCGGATTATCCTGCAAGGAGTGTTACCGATGGCAACAAAGACACATCCTGGCGTGCAGCATCGAATCAGTCAGGGGAATGGATTATGGTTGATCTTGAGGGCGATAAACCGGTTGACAGGGCAGGAATCTATTTTGGAGAAATAGCCAATAATCCTTATGAAATCAGCATCTCTAAGGATGGAGTCGATTTTGAGGTAATTACAGCCACTAGCGATAAAGCCGTGAATTCCTTTTTGGATATCAACCTGGCAGGAAAAACCCTTCGGTATCTGCGGGTAAAATTCCCCGAAGAACCCTTTGCAATCGGGGGAATTAGCATCTATTCCTAAGAATTTCTTATCTCAATCAGGAACCGAAGAAGGACACAGGAAGGGACGGAAATGATTTTATGTATACGCTTAATCAGAGCATGAAAAGTACGGACCTGGGAAATAGAGTCACGAGAAAGGTTTTGTCCTACAGTGATAATATGATGTCTGTGGAGCTGGAATTTGAAAAAGGCGCGGTTGGCGCTATGCACAGTCATCCCCACGAGCAAATCGGTTACATTGTAAGCGGGAGCATTGAATTACTTGGCGGAAAAGAGAAAGTCATACTGAAGGCAGGAGATACCTACTACATGGCTCCAAATGAAGAACATGGCGTAATTGCTTTGGAAAAGACAAAGCTATTGGATATATTCACTCCCATGAGAAAGGATTTTCTATAATTGATGTACCTGAACAAGGTGGGAGCAAGTCACTTGAATGTGTTCTGAATTATTTTCCGAAATAAAACAATACTATATATTCAGCGGAAATGTTTCTACGTCCCATATATCGTTCATTAGAGGTGCATATGTCAAAGGAAAATAATAAAGTTACATTTGAGAAAAACCATATGGAGGGAACGGAAAACTCGGAAATAGCGCAAGAAAAAGAAAAGGTAGATGAAATAAAAGAATTGGGCAGGATGACCATGACCAACCCGAGAGGTAACATTCACTGCCTTACGATTATTGGTCAGATTGAGGGACATATTATCCTGCCGCCGCAAAATAAAACGACGAAATACGAACATGTGATACCGCAATTGGTTGCCATTGAAGAGAATGTTGAAAT
>JAEZLF010000073.1 GCA_023435925.1 Bacillota bacterium | reverse complement strand
TTGACGCTATTTCGTCCAGTGTAATAGGCGGCGTAATGCTAACCGGCGGTATAGGCCTTCCCATAGGCACTCTTTTCGGTGTATTAATCAACGCGCTTATAGAGCGTGTAGTGCCGCTGCTTGGTATTGTTGAAGCATCCTGGCCAAGAATTATCACCTCAGCATTTTTATTTACCTTTATTGTTCTTCAAAGCTTATTTGCAAGTGCCGGCACCAAAGGAGGCTTTAAACTGCTGCTTCCGGAATGGATGAGGTTCAGTAGTATTAAAAATCAAAAAAGTGATGTATAATTGTAGTCGTACAAATCCATAAATGTAAGTATCAGTGTATTTAGCGTACCCCAAGGGCGTCAATAATTCGAATTATTCGGAGGTGGTCTTGTGAGGTTCATCTATTCTTTGAAGTTCCGGCTTATCCTCATTCTTTTATGCGTGGCACTTATACCGCTCCTCATACTTGCATCCTTTCAGCTTAAGCTATACTTGACCGCGACTACTGCGAACATTAGAGCTCAGGAGGTAGCGGTCGCCAATTCGAATGCAAAGGTTTTAGATCAATGGGTCGGTTCAAAGGTTATGCAGCTAACCGAGCTATACCAGGCCCATCCCGAATTCTCCGATATGAGCATGGAGGATATCATGCAAACCCTTCGAATCCTCAATCAGTCCGATTCGGAGGTTGAAACATCTCTAGTGGCCGACAAGGACGGGAACTGCATGATTGATAATTTTACTACGAGGCCAAATATGGCAGATAAACAGCACTTTATTACAGCGAAGGAGACAAAGGAGCCTGCTATAAGCGATATTATGACCAGCGATAGTACCGGCGCCAGAATCATTGCCATCGCAGTTCCCTTGCTGGACGATGCGGGAAACTTTAAGGGCATTATCCAGAGCAATGTGGTTGTAAAGGTATTGGATAACACGATTGGGGCCATCCAAATAGGAGAAACCGGATATGCCTATTTAATGTCAGGCTCTGGAAACATATTGTTCCACAAATCCTGGCAATTTATCGGTAAGCATTATAAGGAATTTACAAATAACCCCGGCAAAATTGAAGTGTTTGACCAAGGTGTATTGGTGCAGGACAGCGATTTCGTCCAATTCCCCGAGGATGACGGTCAGGAAATGGTTGGGGCCTATGCGACAGTTCCGGCAACCGGCTGGAAAGTGGTGGTGACAGCGCCATCAAATGAAGTGTATCGACATGCGAATACATCAACACTGATTACAGTTATCCTCATTATTTTAGCCGCCATCATCGTATCGGTAATATCGATATTCATGGCCAACCGTATATCAAAGCCGATAAAAGTGGCTGCCGGGCATCTGAATACATTAGCCAAAACGGATTTCACAAAGGATTTACCTGATGAATTTATGAACAGGCGTGATGAAATCGGCGTACTTATGAAATCGGTCAATGTCATGAGTCAATCTATACGAACTGTGATCCATGATGTTATAAGCGAAGCCAATAAAGTTATAGAGAATATTCTAGTATCATCAGATCATCTGACTGAACTATTGGAGAGAATCGCCGAAGTATCGGCCACTACCGGAGAAATGTCTGAGGTGACCAGCGAAACGGCCGCCTCTACCGAAGAGATGAATGCAACATCCATTGAAATTGAAAGCGCGGTACGGTCTACTGCTGAAAAAGCGCAGACTGGTTCGACCGTAGTCAGAGAGATCCGCAAACGCGCCCAGGACTTGAAGGAAAACGCTATTGTTTCTCATAATGCGGCTCATGCTATACGTAATGATATGGATTCGGAGATGAGAAAGGCATTAGCACAATCGAAAGCGGTAGGAAAAATCAATGCCTTTACAGAGTCTATACTTCAGATAGCAGAGCAGACAAACCTGCTGGCGTTGAACGCTGCGATTGAGGCTGCCAAGGCCGGACAGGCGGGCAAGGGTTTTGCGGTTGTAGCCGATGAAATACGAAAACTTGCGGAGAACTCAAAGAAAACCGTTACCAAGATTCGGGATGTCACCAAGGAGGCCATAACGTCCGTCGAAAACCTTGTGTTATGCTCGGAGAAAACCTTGAATTTCATCGGTACAAAGGTTATCAACGATTACAAAACGATGGTGGAAATCGGAGAGCAGTATTATAACGATGCGGCATCGATACAGAACCTGGTTACCGATTTTTCATCAACATCTGAGGAATTGCTTGCTTCCATACAGAATATGGTCAAGGCTATCAATGAAGTTGCCATTTCAAACAGTGAGGAAGCACAGGGAACGCAGAACATTTCTCAGAAAGCCCTGGATGTAATGGATAGAGCGTCCAATATCTCAAAGTTAATGCATGCAGCGAAGCAAAGCTCCGAATGTCTGGCAGAGAGTGTATCAAGGTTTAAAATATGAGGCGGTTAAAGTATGAGGCGGTTGGTATATATGACTGATGCCGGAAGCTACTAGCCGATAAGTGTCAGGGCATTTCGCATTTTCGGATAAACAATTTGATGTTTTTTTCCTCTTGACTGCGATTTGCCCCTACTCTTCCCAGTCTGTCACACAAACCCAACAAAGCAATTTCATGAATGTCGGCTTGCTTTTTCATTGTTTTTACATCCGCAAAGGGTAGATCATTGACTACATAAAGAATCTGCATATGCCATCGGGTCAAGTTCACGACTCTGTTAATAAACCCCTGATCCTCTGTAAGCTCTTGCAGAAATTCTCCCGCAAGCACCGCACCCAGCTTGTCATGGTCATATGCAGTGATTCTTCCCTTGCGGCTTTTTGTCGTATCAGGCTTTCCAATATCATGCAGTAGAGCTGCCCACATAAATGCTTTCTCATCCCGGCTTTGACTTTTAACACCCGCCGCTTCATCCAGTACCAGCATGGTATGATTCCACACATTTCCCTCGGGATGATATTTGGGTGATTGCTCTGTCCGCTTCAGCCGGCTCAGCATTTTAAGGGGGTACTCCCCAAACAGAGGCGTTTCTGATTGTTCATTAATAAAAACAGAAGGTTGGTCATCGTGAAGTAAATGCATGTTGATTTCATCAAATACATGATGCATTACTATCATTTTTTGATTTCACCTTCATTGATTCCGAATACCGCCCGTGCACTTTCCGCCTGAGGATCATGCTTGATATTCCTTGAACGGAATTTTCCATCCTCTTTTTTACCATTACTTGTGCTTCTCTTTTTATTCTCTTTACCCATAAAAGTGCTCCTTATAATTTTACTGAAAATTGGCTCTTTTGTACTCTACTGCAAACTAGCCTATTTTTTACTTTACTATGAACCGACTCCTTTATACTGCAAACTAGCTCACCTTTATGCTAATGAACACGTTCTTAAGTAGGTCCTGCCTTATCCTTACCTGTCTTTGCCTTACCTTGAATTTCCGGGACCGGCGGTACTGTATTTTTTGGTATGTGTGTTTTTCGGTTGCTTTCCGTACCATGGGGATCCTTGGGATCCGGTCTTCTCATTCCCGCTTTCGCCATTCGATACAGCTCCTTTCTTCGCATTTCTGTTTTAATGCTTTAATGAATATACTATTTCATTTTAGATGTCAGATTATTCGGCTATTCCGCGGACCTTCTGCAAATAATGCTGATTGCAGATTTCCCACAAGTCGGTTATGATATTGATAATAAAACTAACAGAATATATGAGGGATCTATGGATAAGCTTAGAGCAAAAAAAGGTTTTTTATGCGATATGGACGGTGTTATATATAAAGGGAATCACCTGATTCCAGGGGTTAAGGAGTTTGTCGAGTGGCTATATCGAGAAGATAAAAAGTTTTTGTTTCTGACAAATGCAAGCGGAAAGTCTCCGAAGGAACTGCAGCAAAAGCTGCACCGCATGGGATTGGATGTAGATGAGAGCCATTTTTATACCAGCGCACTTGCCACGGCAAAATTTCTAGGCAGTCAGCATCCGGGATGCACAGCTTATGTAATTGGTGAACCAGGGCTTTACACTGCCCTGCATGATTCCGGCATCACCGTCAACGATGTAGACCCGGACTATGTAGTCGTCGGTGAGACCAACAACTACAATTATGACAGTATTTGTCGGGCAATGAAGCATATTAATAATGGCGCGAAGCTGATTGGTACCAATACTGACCTTACCGGGCCTTCTGAGCATGGACTCATTCCTGCATGCCGTGCACTGGTCTCACCCATCGAGGTCACAACAGGCAAGAGTGCCTATTATGTCGGCAAGCCAAATCCTTTGATGATGCGGACAGGCTTGCGTATGCTGGGTGTCCACTCCGAGGAAACTGCAATGATCGGCGATCGCATGGACACAGATATCATCGCAGGCATTGAAAGCGGTCTGGACCCCATTTTGGTGCTGACCGGTGTCACAACCTTGGAAAACATGAGCCGATACCCCTACCGCCCAAGACTGGTCCTCAACGGTATCGGCGACATACCGACAGCATGAGTAAATCACCCCCATCTGCTCCCTTACTATTGTGTACATGGTAGCTTTGAGGTGGGGGATTTCTTATTGCTTGAGGTTAAAAAATAATGGGATAGGAGAATGATTCTCTTATCCCAAAGCAATATTGATGCATAATATTTAAACAATTTGGAAGCGTACTATTACGCAGAAATCCATCTGTCCAAAAAGCCCAAAGTCCCTGATTCTACACCGGAAGGCATCCCGATATGTCTTTGTCAACGGAACCTGCGTGGCGGAAGAAGACAAATGTGTACCAAACAGAGCAGGTCAGATCGTCCTACATGATTAAAAATAATTCATCCTCTTCATCCCACGCATTCTGCCTCTCATTTTCGACAGCCTCCTGCCGGTCCATTACATCAAATTCGTCCTTTTGACCGGTTTTGTATTGTCCTGAATCTCCGTTACATTTATCCTCTTCGCTGCGTACATCCTCTTTCGTATACTCCTCATACAGCCTTTTAACGATGTCCAGCCTGCTGAATATCGCCGATTCCATTGCTTCCCGGACAATTTCCCTCTTCCTGCCATCACTTTGTCCCTCAATCATTCCATTGAACACCCGCTGACAAAGCTGTGAATCCCAGACCTGCGTGCTGCCGCAGATATAGTCAAAAGCTTCCCTGTATGCTTTCCGTGCCAGCGCATAATCCACTTTACAGCGCAGCAGCAGCTCCTGACTCTCACGAGTGCCCGACCGAGATAAGCAGTTAATGGCTTTTTGATGATATCCCAGAGCCATGAAAAACTTTCCCGCATCCACTTCGTCAGCTTCATTCCGCCGGCGTTTTTCCGTCAGAACCGCTTCAAACAAAGTGATGTCCTTATTTGCTTTATTCGTTGCATACAGCGAATTTAAGATTTTCGTTTTCTCACTCTCATCTTTTTCTCTGTAAAAAGAGTTCAAATAGTCCTCATTGTATTTTTTATACTCACCGATCTTTTTATATAAAAGTCCTCTGTTATAATAAGTGACCGAAGAATCCGGCTTCAGACTGATATATCTGGTATACGCCGATATGGCATCCTTTGTCCTTTCCGCCTCGGCAAGACAAAAACCAAATTCAAACCAATGGTTCGTCAGATCATAGCTATCGCTGTGAACAGCCTCATACCCTTGAAGCGCAGCTGAATAATTCCCCGCATCATATTGCCTTTTCGCCTGATCCAAACGCTTCTGGGCTTCCCTCCCGTTTATAATCCGCATGAGCTTTTCCGAATCGCTATAACCAAGGGAAATTGCTTTCCTGTAGTCTGCGGTGGAACGGTCTAAATCGTTGATGCTGGCATAGGCAACACCACGATTGTGATAAACGACAGCAATATTGCTGCTTTTGGGGAACCTTTCCATATATTCGGACCATGCGGCAATGGCTTCCTTATACATTTTCAGCTCATCAAGAGAGTATGCATACTGGAATAATTCGTGGCTTTCCAATTGATATCCGGCCTTGATTTTCCCAATGTATTCCTTTGCAGTGTTATAATAATCACCGCTTTTAAATAACGCATCGACATCCTGCTCAAAGATAAAGGATCTTACAACCGGCAGCGGATTAGCATAGGCTTCCTGGCTTCCCCCCTGATATCCGCTTTGTCGGGCAAAGGAACTGCGACTTATGCCAGGTTGGCTTTGCCTGCTCTGATCATTCTGGCGGCTTTGAGCATTCCAGCGGCTTTGTTCCTGCCATGGATTCTGTGAAGACCTCTGATTTTGCGACGGCCATTGGGGCTGTGACGACCGTTGGGGCTGAGATGGCCGTTGAGGCTGAGATGGCCGTTGAGGCTGTGTCCTCATCGCCGTTGTGGTTCTGGAGGGCTTTTGGGGCTGCGGAGCCCTTTGCCGGGGCAGCTTAAAATAACGCCCCGACTTCATATTTCTGATAATAGCCTGTGCGTCCTTATGAAAATCATACAAGTCGTCTTCATCTACAACCCATTCATCCCTTTTGTATTTACCCGTATACAGTGGGAAAAACATCTGGCTGTCGATCCTTCGTGCATAGCCGCACTCGACGCAAACATGTCCGCATATCCGGGTTCCGCTTTTTTCCTCATAGGGCTCGTAGATCATGACCATATCGCCATTACACTGGGGACATGGACTTTTATATATGTACAATGAAAAACAGTTATTGTCCTCATTATCCCATGCCATTTTATCCGCTCCTATTCTTTTTCCAATGGGGGCAAGCCCCCATACCCCCTCGCTGCGGGCAAAATTACTCGCTGAAGGTTTCCGTATAGTCATAGTGCCTGTTTACAAAGCCAATCATATCTTCCTCTTCATACATGGAATATCCTTCCTTCTCACAGGTCTCCACGTCGTAAACAGGTGCATAAACAATACGCTTTTCGTCTGTAAAAACATCAAAGCCGTTATCATACTTGCGTAAAACCACGCCGTTATCCAGCTTTACTATAGCTTCCAGATCATTGGAGCTGTCATCGTCATTAATTTTTTTATATTCTATGATTCTGTGGAGTTCAATTTCCTCCTCGCTCCGATAAGCCAGAGTTTCATTCAAAAAACGGTCTACCACATGTATCCGGGGCATGCTCAACAACCTCCCATGTACCAGCAATTGTTTATTTTGTACCTATTATTGTTCGTGTATCTGCTATTGTATACCGTAATCCGCATCTGCTATTATGTAATGTAACATCTATCCCTCTAAAACTAAAGCTTTCTGAAGTGGATAGCCAACTCGCCCTTCATATTATAGTAAGCATATCGTCCCATCTTCTTTACTCTCAAATAATCAGCCATCCAGTTAATCGGTATAATGATATCTTCCTCGCCGATATCGGAAACAACATCGGAGCCCTTTACCTGTTCGATGCTTTCGTAATCACACGGAATTATGTAATCGGCCTTTTCACCAACCACCGCGAAACCTCTTTTCCCGAAATCATCCAGAATGAACTCCGTATCCGGGCGCAACTTTGCTCCCGATATACCTGCAAAGCGGAAGGGTATGAGTATTTCACCGTATAGATTGACCATACCCACAAATCCGTCCCGTTGAATGATGATCTTTCCTTCCCTCCCAGGCAGCTTTCCGACTTCACCGGTCCTTTCTACATACTTGCCGTATTCTTCGGCTTTTCCGTAACGTATCCTTTTCAGATTTTTATCCTCATCCATGCACCAGAAAATATATCTGTAGTTTTCTGACTCCTCCTTGCAGTATTGAATCAGTTTAAAGCTGTACCTCGTCTCAAACACCTTGTCGCCTTTATCCAGCACGGTATAAAAATAATTTGTACGGTTCTTAGTAAATCCGATATGCAGCGCAGTACCGAATAATTCCATATGGAATATATCGCCGATATAACCGCTTATTTCATTCAAACAGCCTCTGTCCGTAGCATAGATTCCCTTTTTGCCGATGAAATGGTTTTCGTATAATTCCAATTTACCGCGTACGACGATGTATGCAGGACGATTTAGCGCTTTTGCCTCCAGATACATATATTTGGATTCGGTGACCAACTGAATGCTTTCTGTTTCAGAGCAATAATAAGCTATTCCAAACAGCTTTTCGCCGGATTCCTTTTTCTCCGAATAGATCAATACTTTTCCATATTGTAAAATCTCCAAAAAGTTCTTTTCCGGGTAAAGGTACTCCTCAGCAGACATGTCATATATTTCCCACTGTTCCTCTTCCTTAAAGATCGCAATATGCCCGCCAAATATAATGTCCTGATCCGACTCTCCTGTAGCTTCCGTTAAATCCCTGTCCAACCATTTAACGCTTCCGAAAACCAGTTCGTCATCTTCCGTATCCGAAGATAACACTTCTTCATCCTTATAAATTTTAAGCTCTTCTCTGACAAACCGGTATTTTCCCGGTTTTGATTCATCCTCAAAATCACAGTATCTGAAGAAATATTCCGCACCCTCATCGTCTTCCGTACGTGCAACCGGAGGCCTTTCCCTCTCTGCAGGCAAAGCAGCTTCATTCACCGAATCCTTAATTTCTTTATATTCCACTTCCCACGGGTATCCGTCCGGCATATACCTTCCTTTGTTTTTGACAGTAACCAGCAGCTTTTTATCAAAATTGCATGCAACAAATGTATTGCTCTTTCGTTCGTCCTGATACATTCCTCCCCATTCCATATCAGACTCATCTTCCGCTGTCAGCTTCTTTATATCTTTTGAGGTATCCATTGAGCCGCTTTCAGCTTCAGGTGTTATACAGGTAAAACGTTGAGGAATCACCGCTTCTTTATGTTCCGAATAAACACCATAGTTTCCATTGCTGCGCACGATGAACAGGTACGTATCCGAGGTGTGCTGCACTGCCTCGATCCAATCGTTTTCAATATCAAATAATACTTGTGTATTTCTCATTACTCCGTATACCGTTTTTCTACTATGGATCGTTCCGGCAAAATTAGTTTTGGATACGATAAACAAACCTCTTTTTTCATCTACACATTTCTCAATACGGTATTCTACCGTAGGGTCCATCAGACAGTAATCACTTATTGTATCGCCATAGCAGTCCGAGATATCCGACCATTCATATATATTATAATCCCCGTTTGAAGCCACATGCAGAGAGTTTTGGGAACCGGCCGCAATGTAGATGACGGCATCCGTTTCATCGTCCTCTTCATTCTCATTCTCTATGTGGGCTATAACCCCAAATTGCGCACTGATAATATAGACACCCCCATCCAGGACTGCTTTAAAATAACCGCTATAATATGCAAATACGCCGTTTATTACTTTTTCTATGCTATCATAAACACAGTTAGCCACAGGAATCAGTTCATATTCCTTTTCGTGCGCTTCCTCTCCGACTGCGTCTACTCCTTCTTCCGATGCATTTCTATCCTCATCCTCTCCCGAAGTCTCATTCAATTCCCTTTTGGACAATAAGCCGAATTTACCTTCCGAGCTATAGAGAATCGCGCCTGGCATGATTTCTATAGAATCAAACTCGGATATCATTCTGCTTGTTTTATCGACCCAAACTGCTCTGACAGCATAGTGCTCCCCTTTTTTCAGATCAAAGATCTTCCAGGTTCCATTTTTGTAAATTATGAAATCTGGTATGTAATAATACGTTTTTACGACTCCGATCTCATAGTCGGATATTTCTTCTCTTCCGGGCATATCGCACTCAGCGGAAAAGATTTCATTCCCGTCCTGGTCCATAATTGCAAGAATACCCGATTCAACGTGATAATTCAGGATTCTGTACGGTTCACAGGAATCATCAGTGTCATCTTCTTCTGCATCCGTGTCTTCGTTGGTATCAGAATCATCATTGGTATCCGGATTTTCATTGGCGTCCTTATCCTCATTGTTATCTGTATCTTCATCGCCATCCGTATCTTCATCGGTAGGTTCATCGTCTTCGATAGCATCACCATAGATATTAAATACCTGATGCAGCTCTGATTTCAGTTTTGACTGGTATTCTTTCTCGAGCGCTCGTTTATGTGACTCATCATCCGAAGCTCCCCAGTCATCCTCATCTTGTGAATCGAACATCGTCCAGACACTTTCTTCCTCCGATACAGGTTTACCGCAATTACTGCAAAACTTCGCGTCATCCAACAAGTCTTTACCACAATTCTGACAAATCATAATAAGCCTCCTTTTGTGATTCCAGTAAATTATTACTTTGTCCTGTCAATTTCTTCTTATAAGCTATGGAATTTTACCAATCTTCGTCTTCATAGCTTGGAAATGCAACACCGGCAGCCTTCAAACAATATCTCAGCGCGTAATAAGTATCAATATAGCTGCATACGAACCATTCATAAGTAGCATTATCATCTTCTCTCAGACGCTGATCTTCCTCCTTGATCCTGTAGAAGACAGACGAATCGCCATTCAAAAGGGCCGTTATTTCCTCTTCCCGCCCTTCTTTCTTAAGCCGCTCAAAATTATCTTCCATGGTGTACAGGCACGAGCAATGACCGACCGTATCGCCTATTTCTTTATAGGAAAGCCAGAATAGAAAATCTTCTCTGGAAAAGCCGTCTGACTTAAGCTCCTTTGTAAGCTTCAAAAACCCCTCATCATTCTCCTGTAATAAAATCGTTGTAAGGCGCAGTAATAATTCGCTGCTGCTCAGCGCCTCATCCAGGAAATCTCTCATCTGGTCAGCATAACTCATGCTGATGTTTCTGAGCCTGCCGTAAAACTCCATTTCCGCATCCGTTTCTTCATTAGTAGTAATCTGTTCTGCTAATTCATTCTGATGAGCCAAGTGATGTTCCGCCTTTCACATTGATTTTAAACGGTTATTCTTCATAAACAATCAGCTTGCTGTCCCCTCCGCACATATCTTTTTCATACAGCAGCGGCTCAGGCTGGCTTTCGATTTCATCAAAGACCAGATCTACACATTCCTGATACATCTTTTTGTAATATTTTAATTTTCCTTCCAGGGTCTCTTCCTCTTCGATCATTTGCTCATATTTCGTCTGAATATTGAACCAGGCAAGGTCAATGTCATACTCTCTCCCACAGGAGTCCGTATACCTGCCGCAATAGAATTCTTTGATACATGCAACCTCTTTTTGAATATACTTGATCTGTTCCTGGATTAAAATCTGCTCAACATCGATCCTGCTCCCCATTGTACAGCATTCCTTTCAATTTTCAATAGGGGCAAGCCCCCATACCCCCTCGCTGCGGGCAAAATGAATTCGCCCTACGCTACACTTCGTGCGCCACGCTTAAACGTGGCGTTTGAACAACATATGGGGACTGTGACGTTGTTCAAAGTCATTGCTACTTTTGCACAACAAATAAATACTGTTATATTATGTTAACAATATTGTATGAGACAATGTATGATCTGTCAATGTATGGTTTAAATAGGTCATACTCAGAAGATGCTTTTTCGCCTTAGTAATTCATCTCCCACCTGCGCCCTCACTATTGTGAGCATGGTAGCTTAGAGGCGGGGGACTTCCTACTGCACAAGGTTATAGTATACAGAAGTGTCTTATTTCGTGGGGTTGTGGACCCTATTGGTTTCCTATCTCGCCTCTTAGATTCATGCTCATCATTTTCTTCACTGTTGCCTGGTCATAGTTCAGGCTTAAAAGATAGTAGAGCTTTGTAACAGTAGCCTCAATAGTCATATCATAACCACTGATTGCACCGGCATCCAAAAGATCCTGACTGCTCTCGTATTTTCCGAGGACAGCAGATCCTCGCAGGCATTGACTGCAGACTACAGTAATAGTGCCGTTTTTATCAGCCTTTTTCATAAGCTTTAGCAGTGAGCCATGGCTGTCCGGGATATTTCCCATTCCGTAGGCTTCTATGACCAATCCCTTCAAGTCGGGTGTCAAGATACTCTCAAAGAGCTCAAACTGAATTCCCGGGAATATTTTTAAAACTGCAATTTTGATAGGACTGAATACTCTCATTATTAAGCCGTTTCCCGGCCTTGCAATCAATTTTTCATGAAGCTGTATTTGTATTTCTGCTTCTGCCAGATTGGGGTAATTGGGGGATTCAAAAGCAATCAAATCATCAGCACTGATCTTGACCGAACGGTTACCCCTTAGCAGCTTATTTCTGAAGTACAAACATACCTCGGGTATTGAATAGTTACCGGCAAGATATATGGCAGTTGTCACATTATCCCTGGCGTCGTTCCGGATTTCGCATAATGGGATCTGAGAGCCGGTTAAAATCACAGGCTTTGCCAACCCGTCCAGCATAAAAGATAGTGCCGATGCTGTATATGCCATGGTGTCTGTTCCATGCAGTACGACAAACCCGTCATACCGATCATAACGATCGCTGATATCCTCTGCAATCTTCACCCATTCCTCAAGTGAAATGTTAGAAGAGTCCAGCAAAGGGGCATATTCAATTAAATCGTAAAGCGGCATCTCTTCAGATCGCAGGTCACTGATCTCTTCAAGCGCATCTTTCACAAAACCCTGCTTTGGCGCGTACCCCTTATCTGTAGGAACCATACCGATGGTACCCCCGGTATTTATGATACATACCCGCTTTCTCATCTTCTTTACCCTCAATTCCGTCACCTATCATCAGACATCATTTGAGTATTTTCATGTCTGTAGTTATATTTTAACACAGATTCGGTATTATAGTACGGTTTTAACGGCTTCACGCTTCCAATTAAAGTGACCTATATAAGGTGACCTATATAAGCAATTATTGTTAATTGAATTTTTTGCCATGCTATAGTATAATACTTAGAACAAGTGTCCTTACAATACGGACACTTGTATAAAAAATATAAATTTTGGGAGGGATATCCAGTATGAAAAGAGCAGCAGCAATCGCAATGATCCTGTGCTTGACGGTCGCTATACTCACAGGATGTGGAAACGGATCCGGTACAACCAAATCAAATGTAATTAAAATCGGTGTTTTCGAGCCATCCTCAGGTGATAACGGAGCCGGTGGCAAGCAAGAGGTTTTAGGCATCGAGTATGCCAATTCCATGGTCAACAAAGTTGAAATCGGCGGCAAAACCTATGATATCCAGTTGGAGATCGTTGATAACGAGTCCTCTAATGACAAAGCTCCCTCAGCGGCAGCTTCCCTCGTGAGCGCAAAGTGCTCTGTAGTTCTCGGTTCGTATGGTTCCGGTGTATCTATTGCTGCCAGTGATGTATTTGAAAAGGCAAAAATTCCTGTAATCGGAGTTTCATGTACAAACCCACAGGTTACAGAAGGAAATACCCATTATTTCCGCATATGCTATCTTGATCCCTTCCAGGGAACTGTTCTTGCAAACTTTGCTGTAGATAATTTCAAAGCAAAAACTGCCTATATATTGACCAAGCTTGGCGACGATTATTCCGTCGGCCTGGGCAACTATTTCAAGAAAGCTTTTGAGTCTCTTGGAGGCAAAGTTGTCGAAGAATCTTTCCAGGAAGGCAATAGCGATTTCACCGCTTTCCTTACCACTGCTGTTAACTCCAAAGCGGATGTTATTTTTGCCCCGACCTCTACAGAAGCTGCTTCACTAATCATAGGACAGGCTGCTTCACAGGGCGTAAACATCCCTCTGCTGGCAGGCGATACCTGGGACAGCTCCGTTATCCTTGATGCCGCAAAAGGCTCGAATCTGAATGTTTCAGTATCCACTTTCTTTGATGAAGGTGACAATTCCGCTGCAGGCTCTGCCTTCGTAAGCGGTTTTAAGAAATGGCTCAATGCTGACTCCGGCAAGCTTGCCAATAATGGCGGCAATGATATCGTGGCCGCTGTTTCCGCTCTGGGCTATGATGCTTACATGACTGCAATCGAAGCAATCAAAGCAGCCGGCAGCAGTGACTCAACAGCGATCAATGAAGCACTTTGGAAGGTGCAGTATACCGGTGTTACAGGCGGTATCGCCTTCGACGATATCGGTGATGCGATCCGCGATGTTGCTTATATCAAAACGGTGAACACCGCTGATGGAACGTGGAAATTCGTTGCGATCCAGGGTGTTAAATAAATAAGTTAGTTGCCCTTAATCCAAAGCAAAGCATGGCGAGGGCTATCTGTTCCCGCCATGTTTTTGCTTTCCCCGTTTATCCGAAGCACATGAATTGTCTTAGTAAAACAAGGACATCTATAAAACGGAGGTTCCACTATGGATTTTTTAAACGCTAATTTGCCGTATATACTGGCCGGCATCTCAGTCGGCGGTCAATATGCGTTGATAGCAATCGGATATACAATGGTGTACGGAATACTCAGGCTTATTAACTTTGCACATGGTGAAATTTTTATGGTGGCTGGCTTTATTATGGTATACCTCTCAGCGACTGCTCCGCTATATCTTTCGATTCCAATCGTTATCATCGCTACGGTGCTGATAGGATTCATTGTCGAAAGAGTCGCCTATAAGCCTCTTCGCTCCGCTCCGCGTATGTCAATCATGATCAGCGCCATTGGAGTATCCTATCTGCTTCAGAACTGCGCATGGTATATTACAAGCGGTTTGGCAAAGCAATATCCCACAGTTCCGTGGATAAGCGATTCCATCAGCATTGGCTCCGCTACCACTAAAATCGTAACCATCGTTACGCCCTTACTTACTATTATACTTGTTACAGCGCTGGTTCTGCTCATCAAGTATACGAAGGTTGGCATGGCGATGCGTGCGGTTTCCAGAGACTTTGAAACGAGTCAGCTTATGGGGATAAAGATCAACTCCGTTATCAGTGTCACCTTTATCATCGGTTCTTTTCTTGCTGCCATCGCTTCATTGCTCTATTTTACAAACTACACAACCGTAACTCCGATAGCCGGTTCCATGCCTGGCTTAAAAGCTTTTGTCGCGGCAGTTTTCGGCGGTATCGGAAGCATACCAGGAGCAGTTATAGGTGCCTTCATTATCGGCATTTGCGAGAATATCATCAAAGGTCTGGGGTGGACAACCTTTTCGGACGCCTTTACCTTTGCATTGCTGATCATCATTCTTGTTGCTAAGCCTACAGGGCTTTTCGGCGAGAAATCTACAGATAAGGTTTAGGTGAGAGATATGGATAAAAACAAGAAAATTATCATTGCCGCAGCCCTTATTGTGGCACTGTTTGCACTTCTATATATTCTGGAGCTTGTACTCCCGGCTTCCTCAATGATATTCATGGTGTTGAAAAAGGGTGCGATTTTTGCTCTTGTCGCAGTTTCTATGAACCTGCTAAACGGATTCACCGGTCTTTTTTCATTGGGACAGGCAGGATTTATGCTCATCGGAGCATATACCTATGCCATTTTCACCATTCCAACAGAAGCCCGCGGCGCCGTATATCAGTATTTTGATGGAGGCATTATAAGGTTCACAATTCCCGTTTTTTTCGCCATTGTTTTAGCCGGAATTGCTGCAGCAATTTTTGCCTTTCTCATAGGCCTTCCGGTGCTGAAGCTTAAAAGTGACTATCTGGCTATAGCAACTCTTGGTTTTGCAGAGATCATACGCGCGGTATTCCAGTGGGAC
This sequence comes from Bacillota bacterium, assembly GCA_023435925.1. Lineage (GTDB taxonomy): Bacteria > Bacillota > Clostridia > Acetivibrionales > DTU013 > JAEZLF01. The sequence continues at coordinate 2,037 of JAEZLF010000073.1, read as the reverse complement.
AAGCTTGGTCCAGTCACCAACGGCTCCAATCTGCTTCGTAAATTCCCCACCTTTTCCTCTGTGATATTTCCATTCGCTGTTGCGGGGATATGTATTACGATTATTGTCCTTCTGATTAACTCCTCTTACGGTCGAGTCTTCAAGGCTATACGTGATGACGAGGTGGCAGCAGAGGCTATGGGAATCAATCTGGCAAAGCACAAGCAGCTTGCCTTCGTAGTCAGTTCATTCTTTGCAGGAGTTGGCGGGGCATTGCTTGCTATGTACCAGACAACGGTGCAAGCGTCTGCCTTCAAGTCGGCAATGACTTACGAAATTCTTCTTATTGTTGTAATCGGCGGTATTGGCTCTGTTACTGGGAGCTGTCTGTCCTCATTCCTTTTTATAGCCGCCAGCGAATGGTGGCTGAGATTTCTTGATACCGAAGCCTTTATCGGTTCATTTCAGATCCCTCTCATGCGCTCCGGCTTCCGAAAGGTTGTATTTTCGGTCATTATAATGATTGTTGTATTGTTTTACAGTAAGGGTATCATGGGTTCCAGAGAATTCTCACTGGATGCCATAATCAGATTTATCCGGAAAGGGTTTGCCAAAAGGAAGAGAGGGGAGGCAGAGCTATGACAGAAAACACTCTTCATGTAGAAAACTTGACTATGCAGTTTGGAGGTGTTATTGCTGTAAACAACCTCTCCATAGATGTGTTTAAAGGTGAAATTGTAGCATTGATCGGCCCTAACGGAGCCGGAAAGACAACGGCATTCAACTGTATAACCGGTGTATATGAGCCTACAAATGGTCTTGTCAGCTTTTGCGGTGAGACAATCGCTTCAAACCATCCCCAGGGGAAAATGAAAAAGCTGTATGCCGGCGAAAACAACGGAGTATACAAGAAAATTGTGAGCCAGACACCAGACAGTATAACAAAGCTCGGTATCGCTCGTACCTTTCAAAATATCCGGCTTTTCAAGAGTCTTTCTGTTTTTGAAAATGTACTTGTTGCAAAGCATATGCGTGCAAGGCAGAATGTATTCAGCGCTACCTTCCGCATAAACTATGCAGAGGAAAAACGTGTCCGAAAGGAGTGCCTGGCACTTCTGGAAGAGCAAGGACTCCTTCCGATGAAGGATGAACTGGCAAGCAGCCTTCCATATGGACTTCAGCGTCGTCTGGAAATATCGCGTGCTTTAGCTACAGACCCTCAGCTCCTCCTGCTGGACGAGCCTGCGGCGGGTATGAACCCGCAGGAAACACAAGAGCTTGCAGAATTTATTGTCCAGATTAAAAACAAATACAAGCTCACTGTGTTTATGATCGAGCACCATATGGATCTGGTCATGAGAATATCCGACCGGATATATGTTCTGGACTTTGGAAAGCTCATCGCCCAGGGTACACCATCCGAAGTACAAAAAAATCAGCGAGTTATTGACGCATATCTGGGGGTGGCCGAAGATGCTTAAAATAAATGATCTTAAAGTATATTACGGTGGTATTGAGGCAGTCAAAGGTATTTCCTTTGAGGTACCGGAAAAGAGCATCATAACGCTTATTGGTGCAAACGGCGCAGGTAAAAGCACTACACTTCGTTCCATTGCAGGGCTTGTCAAACCCAGCAGCGGAAAGATAGAGTTTCAGGGTGAGGATATCACCGGCAGGAATACGGAAGCAATTGTGTCAAGAGGGGTAACTCTTGTTCCGGAGGGCAGGAAGATATTCCCGGACCTGACTGTACTGGAAAACCTGAAGATTGGAGCATATCTCCGAAAGGATGACTTGTCCTCCGACCTTAATATGGTATACGACTTGTTTCCCCGTTTAAAAGAACGCTCCTGGCAGCTTGGCGGTACACTTTCCGGAGGAGAACAGCAGATGCTGGCCGTCGGCAGAGCCTTGATGAGCCGCCCGAAGCTGCTGATGATGGACGAGCCGTCACTTGGCCTTGCTCCTCTTATTGTCCGTGGCATCTTCGAAATCATTCGTGAAATTAACAAGCAGGGTGTTACGATTCTTCTCATAGAGCAGAATGCTAATATGGCT
>JAEZLF010000202.1 GCA_023435925.1 Bacillota bacterium | reverse complement strand
GGCGTACATATTAACGATTGCAGATGTTAATTCTATAACCATTGGCTCATATGAAAATTTACGTAATTTTACTATGAGCATTAATAGTCACAGATTTGAAACAAGGGAAGAAGCCAAAGTAATGAGTGGTCCTACCCCCAGAATTTATAGTTCGAAATTGCTTCAATGGATTGACCATCGGTATTTAAGCTCATTAGAAGCTGATTATTCAGAAAACGATGAATTATTTGACGATACAGAATATAAAGTGACTATGTTCGAGCCAGGGTATAAGTGGCATTTTTCAAAATCCGAATTATACAAACATTATTTTTTATCTTTCAGTCAACAAATAAATTCATTGCCGAACAGCTTTGATAAGAGGTATAATCATATAATGCAAAACATAAAGAATGCTATGGACTGTTTTGAAGGCATTAAGGATTGTGGTATTTTGTTAGACAGCAACAGTGATGGTTCTCATTTAGGACTTTGGGGCACTGCCGTGAATAGATATGCCAAATATAAAAGGGGTGTTTAATTGTGTTTAAAACTGAAAAGGACTTAGTTGAAAGCTCATTACCATTAGTACAGTCCTTTTTTGCTTCTGAAGATGAAGTTGTTATTGTACAAGAACCAAAAGGACTATTTGGTATTCCTGATGTGTTATTATATAATGGAGAAATAGTAGCAATCGAATTTAAGTTGAAGAATTGGAAAAGGGCGTTGCAACAGGCATTTAAGTATAGAAGCTTTTCTTGTGAGTCATATGTCTTTTTGGATAGTGACTATATTGGAAGTGCAATTAAGAATCTCGAAGAGTTTGAGCGATTTAATATTGGATTGTGTGGAGTTACTGAGGAAGGTATTGAAACATATCATAAGCCTAATAGGAAGAACCCTTTTTCTAACGATATGATAGGTAGAGCATATGAATTATTAGAAATAAAATCTGAGGTATAGGAGTTATTTAAAAGTAGCTATATAAAAATAAAAACATATGGTTGTACAGAATTCTATACACGAACTTTAAGCATAAAAGAAATCCATAAAACCCTTATAATATAAGGATGCTATGGATTTTAGCTTTATTACCCTGTGTCATTTTAAGTTATATTCATGCTATTTTGACGTTATATTTTATGACAATATTAACTATAACTCACAGTTCCTCATTCCCCCCAGCTTCACTCCACCGTCACTGACTTCGCCAGGTTCCTTGGCTTATCCACATCACAGCCTTTGAGGACTGCCATGTAGTAGGCGAACAGCTGCATAGGTGTGACGGCTGCGATAGGAGCCAGCAGAGGATCAATGTCGGGTATGGTGATGACCATGTCAGCCACCTTCTCCACCTCGGCGCTGTTCTTCTGCTGGGTGATTGCCATGACGACTGCGCCTCTGGCCTTGACTTCCCTGATGTTGCTCACCATTTTCTCAAAGAGGCTGTCCTGTGTCATGGGGCACACTACCAGAGTCCCTTTCTCAATCAGGGCAATGGTGCCATGCTTCAGTTCCCCGCCTGCATAAGCCTCCGAGTGGATGTATGAGATTTCCTTCAGCTTCAGGGAGCCTTCCATGGAAAGTGCATAATCCAGCCCTCTGCCGATGAAGAAAATACTTCTGGCATTATAATGCTTGGCTGCAAACTTCTGAATGTCATCCCGATCTGAGAGTATTTGTTCAATTGCCGCAGGAGGTTTTTTCAAGCTGTCGATAATGCTTTCCAGAGTCTGTTGATCCAGCATGCCCCTCTTGCAGGCAAAGTCCAGCGCAATAAGAGTTAGTGCCGCCAGCTGTGTGTTATATGCTTTTGAAGAGGCAACCGCTATTTCCGGTCCGGCCCATGTATACAGAACGTTGTCGGATTCTCTTGCAATGGAGCTGCCGACCACATTCACTATGGACAGCACCTTTGCACCTTTCTTTCTTGCCTCTCTCAATGCAAACAGTGTATCAAGGGTCTCACCGGACTGGCTGATGATAATGACAAGGTTTTTATCACTGAGAATCGGATCCCTGTACCTGAATTCAGACGCCACGTCCGTTTCCACCGGTATCCGTGCCAGCTTCTCAAACAGGTATTTCCCAACCATTCCGGCATGATAAGCCGTTCCGCATGCTACAATGAATATCTTTTCAATTCCCTGCAGATATTCCGGACTGATATCAATGTTATCCAACTCAATCCTGCCATCCTTGATTCTGGGGTTGATGGTGTCCCGGATGGCCTTGGGCTCCTCACACATTTCCTTCATCATGAAATGCTCATAACCGGACTTTTCCGCTGCATCTACGTCCCAGTCCACATGGAAGATTTCTTTTTTTGATTCTACTCCGTATTGATCATACACGGTAACACTGTCCTTGCTGAGAACTGCAATGTCCCTGTCCTCCAGAATATAAATATCTCTCGTGTGCTCAAGGATTGCCGGAATATCTGAAGCGATGTAGTTCTCGCCTTTCCCCAGACCAACAATCAGCGGGCTGTCTTTTCTTGCTGCAATAAAATGATCCTCGCATTCACTGCACAGCACGCCCAAAGCATAAGAGCCCTCCAGTTCAGCGACGGACTCCATGACGGCTTTTAGTATGTCACCTAAGGTATTATAGTGATATTCCACCAGGTGCGCCACTACTTCAGTATCCGTATCCGATACGAATTCATAACCCTTTTTCACGAGAAAGTCCTTCAGTTTCATATAGTTCTCAATGATTCCGTTGTGTACGATAGCAATTTTTCCGGAATTACTCAGATGAGGGTGGGAATTTACATCAT
>JAEZLF010000146.1 GCA_023435925.1 Bacillota bacterium | reverse complement strand
ATCCATATCAAAGCTCAGATGAAAGCCCTCCGTGTTCTCTTCAACAACATTTATGGCTTTTTGTACGATCGCCCTGAGCCCATACATATCAATATCTTCTATTGTAAAAACCGAAACACCTGATTTTTTCAGTAGTATTGCCTCTTCCGGATCAAGAGACCTTGCGCCAACGATTGCAATCTTTCTGGGATCGATGTAGCCTACATATTCAGGTTTGAACCTTGTCATTTCCGACATTCCAATTCCCGCTGCTGCAGCCAGTGACATACCATGAAGATTGCCTGACATGGTGGTTTCTTCCGTATTGAAATCCCCATGTGCGTCAACCCAGATTACACCTATATTTTTATAAACACTTTGCACTCCAATAAGCGTTCCTGTTGCGATACTGTGATCTCCTCCGAGGACTAATGGCATATTCCCTTCTTTCAGGCTTTTCCTGACTATATGGAACAAGGCTTCGTTGATGTCTGTGATCTCTTTTACATATTTCGGCTTTACCGATGAGTTTTCCTGATGGCTTTCCGGTACCGGTACCGGAATGTTGCCCAAATCCCTGTAATGGATATTAAGGCTTTTGATTGCCTGCATCAGACCCGAATACCGTATTGCACTCGGGCCCATGTCAACACCTCTTCTGTCTGCTCCCAAATCAACTGGTACACCAATTACATCAATATTCATAAGACGCCTCCTATCCTTTCAATGAGTGCTTGCGCGAATTGTGCGCCAAAACGCGGGCGCTTTAGCGCCTTCCTTACGCGTTTTGTGTGTATCGCGCCGCGAGCGTTTTTTCAAATACTCCTTCAGAGGGGGACTGAACCCACCACTAAAATGGGAATTTGTTTATCCTCTGCCTATAAAGGCGGAGGTCTTAGGAGCATTTGATAAAATCCCAAAGCACCTTGCCAAACAACAACACAAGAACCCCGATGAACACCGGCCGGATCACCTTCGCACCATTTTTTACAGCGAGTCCCGATCCCAGCCAATTGCCAAGCATTCCACTGACAGCGGCAGGTACCCCGATGGCGAATACAACAGATCCACCTGTGATAAATGCGGTAACTGCCGCAATATTAGAGGCAAGATTGACAACCTTCGTATTTCCCGAAGCAGTTGCCAGATCCAAACCAATTACACCGGTAAAAGCCAGAATTAAAAATGTTCCTGTTCCCGGACCAAAGAAGCCGTCGTAAGCACCTAAGGCTAATCCTGTTATGGCCGAAAGAGCAATGACCCTTTTTATGGGAAGTTCCGATACCCTGCTTTTCTCTCCAAACTTCTTACGTGTCAGTATAAATAATGCCATGACCGGTAATAACGCAACCAATAATATCCGCAGAAACTTCTCGTCAAAAGCGAGCGCCAGCAAAGCTCCTGCGTAGGATCCGAAAAGCGCTGCTATTGCAGCTGGCAGAGCTGATTTAAAGTGAATCTGCCTGTTTTTTGCATATCTCAGCGTCGCAATCAGCGTACCGATGGACGAAGAAAACTTATTCGTACCGAGAGCTGCGTGGGACGGTAAACCGATCAACAAATAGGAGGGCAGCGAAATCAGCCCGCCACCTCCGGCAATGGAGTCAATAAAGCCCGCCAAAAAAGTGAGAGGGCAAATAATCAATAAAGTTTCAATTGTAATGTTCATCGCTATGTTTTACCTTTTTAATTGTTTTCTGAATATATTTATAGAGCTTCTCCTGAAAAACATCCTCCGTGGTTTCCTTGCTTTCAATCATACCGAGGCCTTTTTCCCAGCTGGCTGTCAACGCAGGATCCAAAAGCTCTTTTGCCGTGCTGCGTACAATTTCAACGATCTCCTGCCCTTTTTGAGTAGGGGTCACCACCTGAGTCTTGTGATTAATCCGGATATAGCCGATATTCTGGAGCTTTTTTATAATACCGGAACGGGTAGCAGAGGTGCCGATTCCGCAGGTCTTTATCTGCGCCCGCAACTCCTCGTTCTCAATAAACTTCCCCGCCTTTTCCATCGTGATAATCAAAGATCCATCCGTATACCTGGAAGGCGGTTTTGTCTCCTTCTCTTCCAGCGCAAAGCCCAGCACATTGCTTATCTCATTTTTTTTGAGCTGGTGAATGGGAGAATCCGATAAATCCTCGTCCGCTTTTTGGGCAGAGAAATCGTAAACCTCTTTCCAGCCTGCGTCCTTCAGTGTTTTTGCTGTTGATACAAACAATTCGTCCTGGATTACGGTTTCCGCCTTCACCGTGTTAAACACGGCCGGAGGATAGAAAGCAGCCAGAAACCTTTTCACAATAAGCGTATAAATATTTCTTGTTTCCGCATCAAGCCTTGAAGTATCCATCGTTTCATAGGTAGGGATGATCGCGTAATGGTCCGTTACCTTACTGTTATCTACATACCGTTTGGACGTTTTGTTGACTTTAAGCTCTCCGAACCCTTTTATGTGCTGTACGAATTCTTTAAATGCCGTATTCTTAAACAATCCGTTGAGCACCCTTGGCAATTCAGGTAAAACATCAGTGCTGATCACCCTGCTGTCCGTTCTGGGATAGGATATCAGTTTTTTTTCGTACAGGCTCTGGGCGATCTCCAAAGCTCTGTCAACAGGAATTTTATACAGTCTGTTCGCCTCTGACTGGAGTTCAGCCAGATTAAACAACATTGGCGGCTGTTCGTTTTTCAGCTTGATGTCCACCTTCCTGATTACCGCCTGCTGATCCTTTAGCCGTTCAATCAACTCCTGTGCTTCCTCCCTGCTGTTATATTTATCATTTTCTTCAGCTCCTTCAGAGTTCTGCTTACCCTTTTCCTTTTTGGGAACCCATCGGCCTTTGTATGCGATATTGCTGTCTGCTGAGACAAAGTCGGCTGTTACTCCATAGTGCGTCTTCGGAACAAAATTCCGGATTTCCAGTTCACGGTCCACTACCAGACCCAGCACACAGGTCATGACCCTTCCTATGGCAATGACGGAGGATTTGCTCTCCTTTATTTTATTGGATAGCTTACGGCCATATTGGCAGGTATAAATCCTGCTGAAGTTCATGCCGAAAAGCCAGTCCTCCTGCGCTCTGCAATAGGCCGCTTTAGAAAGAGAATCATAAGCACTGATGTCTTTCGCTTCCTCAATTCCCTTTTTGATTGATTCCTCGGTCTGAGAGGATATCCATACCCTTTTCACTGGCTTTTTACTCCCACTCTGGTTGTATACCAGCCTGAAAATGTATTCTCCTTCCCGTCCGCTATCCGTACAGGCGTAAACAATATCAACATCGTCTCTGCGCATGAGGCTGCTGATGACTTTAAACTGCTTTGCCGCTCCTTTGTCATCAATGACGATATATCGATATTCCTTCGGAATAATGGGCAGGTGCTCTACCTTCCATTCCTTGTATTTGGGATCATAGGCATCCGGATAGGCCATTGTTACAAGGTGCCCAAAGCACCAGGTGACAATAGTATCCCCGGACTCCATGTATCCTTTCGCTCTGTCGCTTTTTTGAATCTGATGCCCAAGAACGCCTGCAAAGCTTGCCGCAACAGATGGTTTCTCTGAAATAAAAAGCCTTTTACCCAAAGTACTCTTCCGCCTGTCTGAATTTTTTTAACCTTGTACTTCTGGATAATTGTATCACTTATTTGCTTACTTTTCACTAAAAAGCTTCTCCATAAAGCTTTCCAGTAAACAAAATGGTGCCGGTATCATCATCTGCAATGATGAACACAAAAGGCCGGTCTGCAATAAAGGTCAACGGTACCCTGATAGGTCATCGTCAGAGCTGTGAATATGCTGAGTGGAGAGATAAATAAGCTTTGTTTTCCGTCCTCTGTGTCCAGCTGTCTGAAAAAATCAAAAGCAGACCGGAAATTCTCCCCGTGGATCAGGTTGCATAAATAGGATTATTTTTACGGTGCATCATGTCCGCTGCTTTCCTTACCCTGCGTAGTGTCTGCAGGGTTTTCACCGGCTTTTGAGTCATTTTTGCGCCAGAACAGCCGGATCAGTATGGCTGTGGCAGCAACAACCAGGATTACGAGAATGATCATGAGGATCAATGTGAAGAATTGGTCAGGGCTATTTCCGGGATTGGAGGCCGGATGAAGATTGCTATATTCTATGGTGACAACCGGAAGGTCTTCATTGGACGGGTCGGAAATGCAAAACCAGTCGCGGCGGCCCATAAAATATCCCACATAGCCCCAAAGCAGACCGTTTTCGTCCGTATAAGTATGGGAGATACTGAACCTCTCATCGATTTCATCGGAGCTCAGTTTGCTGGAAATAACACCGGAACCGGGATAGGACCAGAAAAGTATGGTTTTGCCGTCGGCATCATAGCTGTCGAACTGTCCGGCATACTCTTTGAATTCTGCAGAATGGTCTTCGGTGAACGAGAGATTGTCGTATTCTACGATCAACTCATGCATTTTAATCCAGCCGGTTCTGGCATTGTCTGAATAGGAAATAACGGCTCTATGGTCTTCATTTACCGTGTACTGGACTACACCCCAGGTATTGCTGATAGTATCCTGATAGGTGAAGGAGACATAGAAAACATTTCCGTTTTCAAACCGGTCGACGACCGAGCCGGACCCAGGTTGTTTGTATACTGTCACATAACCCTCAGAGCTATTGGCTATAAAGGAACGTCCCATGGGTTCACAATCTTCGTAAGCAATGGCGTAGAAGCTGTCTTTCATTGGTTCCCATATCACATCGGCATATGCGGCAGCGCCTGTCGCCGACAGAAGGACGATGCCCGCCAAAAGGATGATTATAATACGATAAAGCTTATTCACTGCATTTCCTCCAATCATATCAGAATAGTATATTGATCACTGCGCCGATCCCATAGGACAGCACGTTCAGGAAAAGGGAAAAACGAATCGGATGTTTAATTATGCACCCATATTTCTTATAGTAATATGCTTCGGTTATAATCGCAAGCAGTTCCAGCGGCAGGACGACGATGAAGGTGTGCCTGATGGCTAGAAACGATGCGGCTAAATAATACAAAAGCACTACGGCCGGGTTAGTCAATAGATTGACCAGACATACAAGAAGCAGGTCTTTTTTGTACCGGATACCCATAGAGAAGGCGGCCGTACACTCGATGACGATGGTTAGCACGAGTGATATGACAATGGACAATAGGATTACCGGCACGTGATAAACGATCATAGCCGCACCCCCTTTTTGAGTCCGACTGTCAGCAGTATTAAGGATAGTATCGCTGCCAGAGCGCTTCCCGCCGAAACGTACAGGAGCGGCTCATAACCAAGATAGGCAGGGAGGAAGCCCAGAAACAGCCCGAAGGTCAGAAGGCCGAAGGAGAACCCCTTTGCCCCGGGTATGATCCGTACAACAGCCCACAGGGTGATCGGCATGGTCATATTGAAAAGAAACACTGCCGCTACACCCACAGCCGGATTCGCCGAAAGAAGAAAAAGAACAGAACATAATCCGAGAGAATATACGGAAGCTCGGACAAAGCCTGCTTTGTCCGCCAGTAGTCCTCCGGCAGCCTTGCCGAATGCGACGGCGCATAAAAGAAGAATACTCCAGTAGCCTTCGCTTTTCCAGGGAAAGCTCATCATCATACCGGCATAGGAACGAAGGCACACTACAAGAAACAGGCATAGGACACCAGTCGAAGCACCGGATAAACCAATACCTTCAAAGCCGACTGGCGCATTACCGGATAAAAAAGAATGGCGCGATGCATGGCAGACAGCGAGAATACCGACGGCTGCAACCAACAGTATCAAGGCCGGCAAGGCCGGTAAAAGCAGGTTCTGTTTTCCAAGCAGGGTGCCAAAGAATATGCCGAAGGCACCAGGTGATACAAAGATGCCAAGTGCGCCCGCTTTTTTTTCGCTGAGGTTCAGAATATCGATACCGCCGCCCACATGAAAGAGGGCGTTGCCGATTCCAGCTGTCAAAGCTCCTACCAAGGGAACTCCACCAAAGAGATACGACAGAGCGGCGAGGCAGCAACCCGATGCAGCGCAGACTGCATTCCGGTTCCACCGGTCCGCCAGCAGGCCCAGCGGCATTTGCAGTGCAAATGCACAGAAGTTGTATAATAGAATGCATAAGTACCAGTATTCTGATTCTCTGACGAAACGGAACAAAAAGTAGGCACAAGAGAAATCTACGAGGAAATGTACTATGGAGTATATTGAAACCACGGTCCAATTCTTTTTCGTTATCATCACCCCCATATATAGAGTGGACGAAAAAGGTGGAATTTTTGTTCCAGGACGCACATAGGAAATGATATGGCAGGAGTGAGAAAATGAAGCCCGCGTGGTGTTGTATTTTGACCCCTTAAAGATCCTTTGGAGAGTGCAGCGTGGGAGGGTAAACCGATCAGTGATTGTATCTCATTCAAAGCTTTTGGCCAGCTCTTCCTTCTTTAGCACTTCACCAATGAAGCTTACTTTACCTTCCCGGATACCCTTGAATTCATGAATGGTAAAATCGCTTCCTACATAGCTGAATTCCAGGTATCCTTCAGGACTTTTCAAAAAGCCTTTGCCACGTATAATGTCGCCGAAGTGCCCTGCCTGAATACGCTTTAACAACTGCTCCAGTCCAGCATGCAAAAAAACTCTAGAAGTGACCAATCCAATGGTTTCAAAACCATGGCCATTTTCTGAATGACGATGAGAATGATGATCTCCGCAATCGCAATGGTCGGTATGATGGTCAGCATTATGGTCTCCGCAGCCGCATTGATTGGAGTGATGATGTGAATGGTTGCCTCCGCAGCTACACTGGCTGTCGGTATCATGATGGTGGTCTTCACAGTCGCACTGTCCCATATAGGGCTGTCCCTGCCCTTCCCATGGGTGAGGAACTTCCATTCGGTAATCCGGGGATTCTCCGAGAATCGTCCGTAAATCCTCTTCATTCAGATCATTCCAGTTCTTTGCCAATATCGTGGCTCTGCTGTTGATCTGATTCAGCGAAGTAATGACTTTATCGATTTCCTCATCGGTTACCAATTGGGCTTTACTTAATACCAATGTAGACACATTGGTAATTTGATTCTCAAAAAAATATCCGAATCTAGAATTCTGCTTGATAAAATTGACACTGTCCACAATCGTGGTGAGAGAGTTGACAGTAAATCTGGCAGCAACATCAGGCACTTTAAGAATTTCCAATGCGTCTGTCAGAACAAATATGCCGGAGGGCTCGAACAAAATCCTGTCAGGCTTAAGCTTATCGGCAATCTCAATCAGGGAATGCATGAAATCATCCTTCAGCGTACAGCAAATGCAGCCCTGGCTAATTTCATAAACTTCAATGCCTTCCTTCCTGACCAAATCTCCGTCAATTCCTATTTTCCCGAATTCATTCTCTATTAAAACCAGCTTTTCATTCCAAGTCGAAACCACTTTCATCAGCTTTTTGATCATTGTGGTTTTTCCTGAACCCAGAAAGCCGGAAATGATGTCCAGTTTTATCATCATTGCTCCAATTCTGAAGTACAAATCTGTGTATGCTTTTGCTCATCATCAAGGATATCATAGCACTCCGGAGCATGTCAATTGCATTCTATTCCATAATTTTACAATATTTCCTTTATCGCTTCCACCAGCATTCGATTGCTTTGTCGATCTTTGACGGCTAACCGTACAAATCGACCTTGTTGCATTCGTTAAATTCAGCAAATCGGTTCACACATCTCTCAATTGCCGTTCGAAGCTTTTTGGTCTGCTTTACGCTTTCCTCATACCAGATATTTTTAACTATCAGAGTACCTGTTTTTTTGTCGGCGACTGCTTCCATACGGCCTATAAAGTTGTCACCATAAAGTAATGGCAGAACATAGAACCCGTATTTCCGTTTGTCAGCGGGAGTATAAATTTCCCAGGAGTAATCAAAGCCGAACAGGGCACGAATAAGTTTCCTGTCCCACATCATGCAGTCAAGCGGTGCGATTAGCTCACAGCGCGGTTTGAAGTCATCTTTTTGCAGAATAGTCTCGATCAGCGATAAGTCCTCCACACGGCAGAACAGAATATCCTTCAGATCCTCCACCTCGATTTTAAGGATTTTCCCTTCATCGAGCAATTCTCTGAACACTTCATTTCTCTGCTGCGATTTCAAGCCCCATATATTCAGCCATGCGTCTGACGGGCGGTTCCACAGAAGCCCAACCGCCCCAATACGACGCAGAACACGCCACTTCTGATGCTCAAACTCATCTGGTAACGGGTCGGAAATATTAAGCAGTTCGGCAGGTAAATATTTATCGGCAAGATCGTAATACTTTCGCGTACCTTTCTTATGATGAATAATCAGTTCGCCAGTGGAGTACAACTGCTCCAGCACCGAGCGTGAAGCATTGGTGCTGCCACCCCAATTGCCGCTCCAATGGATAGAAGAATGCCAGTGTATACTGCCGGATATAGGCAGCTCATCAGAGCTTACCGGCCCATAAGCTTTGATATAAGCTTTGGCTTGATCTTCTAATTCAGCGAGACCTTCAAATTGCAATCCGCCTGTTCGTGAAGCTTTTCGATAACGTTCAAAATATGGCCAGTTTTCTGTTGGAATGATGGAAAGGTTTTTGTCAGGATAATCCACAAGCTTGCGGTCATCATACAACAGTTCGTGAAGTGTTTGTTTTGTGAAGCCTTTGACGCGCGACTGCAAGGTAAGCTCCGCATTCTTACCACAGGAATCCACAGGGTCAAATTGAATACAACCTGCTTGACGTATGAAATCAAGTGCACCCTGTTTTCCGATAAATTTATATTCGCCCAGCAACCCGTGCTTAAGGAGCATAAATTGCCTTGCCTGTCGG
>JAEZLF010000129.1 GCA_023435925.1 Bacillota bacterium | reverse complement strand
GATCCATATCCAGAGGGCTCTCCAAGAATCTCTGAGCAGCTTCATCAACATTATCCGATTCTTCCATGGAACAAAATTCGATTTGATCCATGTCCTCCAGACGTTTCCAGTACGGAGGGTCATGCTCAACAAACCTGCATCCCAAAACAGGTTCTGCATCAACCGATAATCTTACTGCACGAAAGAGCCTATCGAAGTCTATTCTTCCATCCAGCTTCATAAGTGCTTGAATCTGGAAATTCCCCATTCCAAACCGGGCAACATAGTTACCGAAATCGTGTGCAAAAGCTGGCATAATATCCGAATTTTCCTCCAAAACAGGTTTGTGAGGAAATCTGAAAAATGACTTATTGATAACCTTTGAGTTCATAGTGAATTGCTCCTTATAAATTCAATTTTACTGTTTACTTCAATATTATGTCTACCATTCATATTATGAAGCTATAAAGGCAATTGTCACAAAAAAGGTTAACATAAACGAATAAATGTAACATATGGGTCTACACAGCCATAATATGGTATGGCAAGAGATAATGCTGTTATTAATATGATTTATGTCTACGGATATATTATTAGAAGCATTGTATCTATCAATAAAAGTCAGGAGTGTAGCAGGTATGGAAATTCAATTTGGTGACATAAAAATTGAGATTCCTTATGAAAAATATTGGTTAAAGCACAGCATGGAAAATCCTTTTGGTATGATGTTTTCAAAATCCAATCATGATTTCTTTAATACTTTTTTTAAAAGAATGCCTGTAGATTATGCGAATTATTTTGAAGAATACAGAAGGTGTATGGAAAAGTTTATTAAAATGAGTAAGCCTGACAAGAGCGAGGAATCGATGAAATGACAACAAAAACAGATTTTCCTGTTATGTTTTATGAAGTAGATAAGATGGGTATCGTGCATCATTCAAACTACCCGCTGTGGTTTGAAAAAAGCAGACGGGATTATTTGAGACAGGCAGGAATCTCTAATTCAAAGATTACTGGCCAAGGACTGTTCCTACCTCTGTCTGAAATTGAATGCAAGTTTAAACATCCTGCGAAATATGGCGATGAAATACGGGTCCTTACAAAAATATTATCCATGTCCTGTGTGAAGACAGTGTTTGAGTATGAGGTGCTGGAAAAGGTTAAGGGGAGGTTGCTTGCAACAGGTAAGACAGTCCATGTCTGGACGAATCGGAGGGTTGAACCGGTGAATATTGAAAAAGTAGCTCCCGATGTTTATTGGCAGCTAAAGAGATATTTCGAATCTGAGGAAACTCATTAGACCGGTAACTCTTTTTGCCGATTTGATCGGTATACCACAGAAGGGAGAGTTGTATGGAAAAGGGAGAGCTATTGGGCAAAGGTATGACAGCCGAAGTATATCAGTGGGGTCCGGATAAAGTATTAAAGCTTTACTATGATCGTTATAGTGAAGAATGGGTAAAGTACGAGGCTGACATAGGACAGAAGGTTCATGATGCCGGTGTATCTTCACCCGCTGTGTTTGAAATGGTAGAAATTAATGGGCGCAGAGGGATCCTGTTTGAAAGAATACCTGGTAAAACATTAACAAGTATCATCTTGAAAGAGCCTTGGATGTTTTTCACCTTTGTATATCAAATGGCGAGATTCCAGCACAACATTCATAAAATAACTACCGATAATATACCTTCGCAAAAGGAAAAGTTCACACGAACCATTACACTTTCCTCAAAAATACTCGGTGACAAGGTGGATAAAATTCTGGATTATGTCGATCGATTGCCGAAGAGGGACAATATCTGTCATGGAGATATGTATTTAAGCAATATCATTCATTCAAACTCGAATAACAAGCTTGTGGCTATCGATTGGAGCAGCGGGTACCGGGGTGATCCTGCCGGGGATGTTGCCAGAACATGTCTGATCATCAATTCACCGGCGACGCTTCCCGGAACACCTGATATTTTGACATCCATGTCTAAGTTTCCAAAATCATTTACACACCGGACGTACTTAAATGAGTATATGAGAATCTCAAAAGTTAAATTTGAGGATGTTGATGCATGGATGCTTCCTGTGGCAGCCGCCAAACTCAAAGATAAGATACCCGGAGAAGAAAAATGGTTAATGAAAATCATCAACACACGATTGGAACAGCTTAAAGCTTAGCCTTGAATTATGCTAATTTAGCAGACTCTTTGGAGCGGATAATTATGAAAATAAAAATAAAATTTGATGATGCTATCTTAAAAAATATCTCCAAGCTCAATATGGACCATTATAACAAATTTGTCGAGGATATGCCTCAGATCATACTCGGTTACTATAAAGTATTTAGTGAAATGTTTGAGAAATATCTCGATATCACCAGGCCGGTAACCGGAAAAATACCGGACAGTCCGGATGTCTTGCCGGCAAACGGGCATGATATCTATAACTATGTAGCCCGCTACGGGATGGGTAATTTTCACTCTCAGGCAATATTGACATTTGATGAAATGCTGGATTTTGACAAGCTTACAAAAGCAGTTAGGCTGTCTCTTGATGCAGAGCCTGTCTTGGGCTGCAAGTTTGTCGAAGGAAATCCACCCTACTGGAAACGTATGGAGAACATTGACAAAGTTAATTATTGCTCTTTCGAGGAAGTTGAAGATGTTGATGATGCTGTTCAGAGGTTTTTAGAAAGCCCTCTGGATATGGATAAGGATTCAAAGATCAAAGTAAAGCTGATCCGATCAGCGTCAAAGGATATTCTGGGGATAAAAGCCAACCACGCCTGTTGTGATGGAGCAGGGATTAAAGAATATACCCAGCTTCTCTCAGATATCTACTCCAAATTGGAGCTGTCTGAACATGAATTTATACCAACACCATCGAAGCGAGGAAGAGGTGACCAGGACAGGTTGTTTGAAAGCTTGGGGATAACAGATCCGGATGCTTTATGGATTCCGGGATCGGATATCACAATACCCACCTGGGCATTCCCCTGGATGCACGATACACCTGGTGCTACCCGTATTGTAACCTGCAGACTGCTGCAGGATCAGGTGGATGTCATCAATCGCTATGCAAAATCCAAAGGAGCCACCATAAACGATCTGATCCTCACCGCATACTGCAGAGCTATG
This sequence comes from Bacillota bacterium, assembly GCA_023435925.1. Classification (GTDB taxonomy): domain Bacteria; phylum Bacillota; class Clostridia; order Acetivibrionales; family DTU013; genus JAEZLF01. The sequence continues at coordinate 2,261 of JAEZLF010000129.1, read as the reverse complement.
CTTAAAATGGGGCAGCCGGTGTATGGTGTCCCAATGGGTATCAATGTTACCGTTGATTTGCGCCGGTACCTCCCTGATAAGAAGACGGAAGCCATACGGAATTTGTCGGGCTCGTCAAATATTTGGCTTACCATGGTAGAAAATGAGACATTTGATGATACCTTATCCAGGGTTGCATTTCTGACAAACGAAATGAAAAAGGGCTATCCCGGCCTGCAAAGTGCTATCGGCTTGGAACGCTTGGAAAAGATCAGCTTTAAAGATACTCTTGCCTACTATCAAGCTACGTCGAAGGTTGGAAAAAATATGCCGAGTTGTCCTGCTTTCTATGGTAATCGATGTGTACCGGCTTTGTCCAATCTGGGTATTCTATCAAAACAAATGATTCCATTCGGCGATGTAAAAGCTATCGACTATTATATTGTTGCTCCTGTTATCAGTGCCCCCGGATTACTGTTGGTTGCCGGAACTTACAACGGCATAATGACTATGGGAGCGGGTTTTTTTGAAAATACCCTTCTGCACGATGATGTGGAGAGACTTCTTAACAATATGAAGGAAGAATTGCTCAAAGGCTGCGAGCAGTCAAGCTGACACCGGTACAGTGGTATTCCGCCTGTATGTACGGTCCAGCGCTGCCGGACGCATGAGCAAATGAAAAACCGGAGGCAAATGAAGCATCCGGTTTCTATTTCCAATGGGGGCAAGCCCCCATACCCCAAGACAAAAACACTATTTATAGCACAGACATACAGACTTCAAGGACCGGATCCGGTACTATTTAGCCAGTTCGTAAATTTTCACGATATCTTCCTTGCGAAGCTTAACAAAATTGCCTACCGTTCCGCCACCCCAAGAATCTACACACTTTTCAGCCATTTCTTCATAACGGTTGTCCTCGATACCTGCTTCACTCAACCGAACTGGCAGGCCAATACTTCTGAAAAACTCCTCGATTTTGGCGATTCCGGCCAGAGCCGTTTTCTCCGGGTTTGCAAAGTCCTGTTCAACCTTCCACACCCTGACAGCGAATTGAACAAACCGGCTGATATCATTTTTATAGACGTGCTTCATCCAGGCAGGGAATATGATTGCAAGGCCTGCGCCATGGGCTATGTCATAGATACCGCTGATCTCATGCTCAATACTGTGAGAGGCCCAATCTTCTTCCCTTCCGCGGCCCAGCAGGTCATTATGTGCAATAGTCCCGGCCCACATGATTTCAGCAAACGCGTCATAGTCCTTCGGGTTTGCCAGAGCAGTTGGCACATGATTAATCATTGTGGTCAGGGTTGCTTCACAAAGCCGGTCGGTAAGATCCACATTACGGGTATTGGTAAAATACCTCTCCATGATATGGGCCATAATATCCGCCGATCCGCAGGCAACCTGCCATGCAGGAAGCGTAAAGCACTGTTCGGGATTTAGTATGGCAAACTTCGGGCGCAGAAATTCATAACCGATATCTCTTTTCAGCTGCCCCTCTTCTTTAGTAACAACGGAAGCCGGGCTGCTTTCACTCCCTGCAGCCGGAATTGTCAAAATGACTCCTATAGGAAGCGCCTGTGTTGCCGTAGCTTTTTTTACATAAAAATCCCAGACATCTCCATCATAGGGTACACCCGTGGCGATTCCCTTCGCAGAATCAATGACACTACCTCCGCCTACAGCCAGTATGAAATCAACACCATTGCTGCGGCACAGCTCAATACCCTCATGGATCAGACTCAGCCTCGGATTGGGCTTCACTCCGCCAAGCTCAATGAAGTCCACACCTGCCGCTTTCAATGATTTCACTGTTCTGTCATAAAGACCTGATTTTTTTATGCTGCCCCCACCATAATGGAGCAGTACCTTTTTCGCATATTTTTTCACTTCGGCGCCAACCGTATCCTCTGTCCCCTTGCCGAAAATGATCTGGGTGGTGTTAAGAAAAGTAAAATTACGCATGAAAAAAAACCTCCTTCATTGATACTATTAATATACCAATATGACGATTTCCCAAACATATTTTAGATGGGCAGCTTGCCTCATAGCGGCATCATACCGGATGCGGCGGTTTCCTTTATGGCTGTTTTTCGACAACCAGGCTCTTCACCGTAACATTGATCTGTTTTATGTTCAACGCTGTCAATCTTTCGACTTCCTCGCTGATCTTGTGCTGGATTTCCTGTATCAGTGCTCTGATTTGGCATCCGTAAATCAATACAAGATCCATTTCCATATACGTACCTTCAGGGCGGTTATCCGCTCTGAATCTG
>JAEZLF010000128.1 GCA_023435925.1 Bacillota bacterium | reverse complement strand
GGGGGCTTGCCCCCATTGGAATTGAAGATATGACTTTCAATGAAGCATTCAGAAAAGGTATTGAATTATTAAAGAATGCAGGTAATGAGGCCCCGGCGCTTGATGCCGGGGTTCTGCTTTGCTCTGTGGCAAGTTGTGACAGGGCTTTTTTGTATGCGCACGGAACCGATGAGCTTGACGGGATATTGCTTGAACGCTATGTATCCATGCTGGAAAGAAGGGCTGAAGGAGTACCGCTCCAATACCTTACGGGGGTACAGGAGTTTATGTCTCTGTCCTTTTCTGTAGGACCGGGGGTACTTGTGCCAAGGCAGGAGACAGAGCTTCTGGTAGAGATGGTTATTCAGTGGTGTCAGGAATATGCGCAGAATGCTGCCATACTGGATATCGGGACGGGATCAGGCTGCATTGCCGTGAGTTTGGCGTACTATTTGCCTGATAGCAATATTATGGCAGTGGATAAGATGCCGGACGCAATAGCAATCGCTGAAAAAAATGCACAGTCAAACGGGGTAGCCGGCAGAGTCCGGTTTATACAGAGCGATTTATTTGGACGGTTAGCAGGAGAGAAATTTGATGTAATTGTTTCAAATCCTCCCTATATCCGCAAAGGGGATATCAGCGGTCTACAGAAGGAGGTTCGATGTCATGAGCCGGCAGAGGCTCTGGATGGCGGCAATGATGGATTGGATTATTATAGGGCCATTATTAAAGAGGCTCCTGGTTTTCTGAAAAGAGGAGGGATGCTTGCTTTTGAAACGGGATATGATCAGGCCGGCGATGTGTCACTCCTGATGTCAGATAGCTTTAGCAGCGTAAAAATCATGAAGGATCTGTCAGGTATTGACCGGGTCGTATCAGGTATTGTTTGTTAAAAGAAATTTTTTGAACTACTTCATCTCAAGCAACCCCATAGTAATATCATCCTGGATATCGGCTGCAGATTTAATTCCGGCAAACTGGAATACCGACTTCTTGATATGCAGCAGCAGCTGTTTAGGCTTCGAAGTATCATTCAGCAGGATATTTACCAATCGTTCTTCGCCATATTGTTCGTTTTGGCTATTTCTCATTTCAAGGATTCCGTCTGTATATAAAAACAGCTTGTCCCCCGATTGGAGCCCGATTTCGTTATCACGGTAACAGGGCTTATCTGTCCAATTACTAATGGGAATGCCCGGGAGTCTCAGCAAGTCAAACCGCGTGTCGCTATACACAATCGGGCTTACGTTTAACCCTGCATTGGAATAAAGCATGGTTTTTTTATCCAGATCAATGATTGCATAAAATATCGTAATGTACATTTCATCGTCCAGCTTGCTCTGATTAAATTCAAAATACAACTCTTCCAGTGCTTTTGCGGGAGAAGGCTGCTTTTTGTTTAGTGTTGATCTAAGAAATACGGTCAGCAGGGAAGCCGGAACGCCATGTCCGGATACGTCTGCTATATATAAGCCTACATGGGAGCTATCCATACTGAAAATGTCAAGAAAGTCACCACCAAGTGATTCACAAGGCAAAAAGAGGAGAGAAAAATCCAGACGGTTATCTGCCAAAGGACCCGGAAGTAAACTGGCCTGAAGCTTTCTGGCTAATTCCAGCTCTCCTCTGAACTTTTCATTCTGCCGCCGCATTTCCTGGTATAACTGCTTGATCTGTGTGGTTTCCCTGAGGACTTCAACAGCTGCAATGATTCTGCCTTCGGCATTCCTGATTGGTGAACTCATGACAGAAAATACTCTGCCACTGATCATTTCTTCTTTTTCGTGAGTAAAACCATCAAAAATGGACTTTCTGGAGGTACAATTCTTACAGGGAGCGGTTCGCCCAATAAGCTCGTAGCACTTTCTCCCTACCTGGGACTGGCCGAGCGCATCAGACATTGCCTTATTCATGTATATGACATTATCGTTCATATCCAGTACTCTGACCCAATCAAACATCCCATTAACAATATCTTCAATTTGCGGACTGCTTTTTTTTAAGGACTCCGTAAGCTCACCCCCCGTATCATCATATCAAAAATGCAGAATGAAGTAAATTTATTCTGCTTTATTCACTAAAGAGCATAATATACCATAAAAATTTTTGGGAGTCTGCGAAAAAACGGTAATTATTTTAATGAATATGACGTTAACAACATATTTCAGATATGGTTGGGCAATATAAAATATAGTAATAATAACCGGTAGTATACAAATAAAATAATAAAAAAGCATTGGAATAAAAGCATGTTTTTGAAACCGGCAGAAAGCCACCAATATATAAATGTCAATCATGTTTCAGCTTTTAAGTTCTTTTCTGATGAGCTTTACAGGCATATTAGCAATGCATTGGAAAATGGCTTCAGATCTGTGGTCTTTGTATGCATCGGAACAGATCGCTCAACAGGTGACAGTCTTGGTCCGCTCGTCGGACATAAGATTGCAAATCTGAAATATAAGAGTGTGCATGTGTATGGAAACCTTGAGCATCCTGTCCATGCAAAGAATCTGGAAGAGGTTATGCAGAGAATATCAACGGACTGTGAAAGACCTTTCATCATAGCAATAGACGCATGCTTGGGCAGTATGGAACACGTAGGGCATATTGGTATTGGAAAGGGTTCTATCAAACCTGGGTCAGGAGTCAATAAAGTGCTTGCGCCCGTTGGGGATATGTTTGTCACGGGCATTGTGAACTTTGGAGGATTTATGGACTTCCTGGTTTTGCAGAACACCAGACTTTATATGGTAATGAAAATAGCTGACATGGTCGCCGCTGGGATCAGATATGTGATGTGGAAGCTGGATAGGGACAGTGTGAGCGATACATCAGATCCCGAAGCAAATAATATTCTTGTATAGCCAAAATTTTATTGAATGAGCCTTCTGACCCAGTATCAATTTTTTTGTAACTTATCCTTCTGAAGAATCAGACATTTTGCGTGTTTGTTGTTATAATATTATATACAACAAAATTTGAAGCATTTTTAACGATGTATTTAGGAGGCATTTTTATGAATAAAACTGGTAAAGTGCTTGGAAGCATTTTCATTATACTGGGTGTACTGTTTCTTTTAAGTAACTTAGGCGTCATTGAACCGTTTTGGAACAAAATCAATATCGGCTTTCTGATCGGTAGGTTCTGGCCGATTCTATTCCTGCTGCTGCCGGGGTTAATTATGCATCTGAAGTTTTTCTCAGGGACGAGAAGAGACCCCGGTGTTCTTGTGCCTGGCGGGATACTCCTTGTACTGGGTGCGGCATTCCAGATTAATATGCTTTTTGGCGGATGGGATATCCTATGGCCGGTATATATTTTCTCCGTAGCCTTTGGACTTTTTGAGCTTTATACCTTTGGCACAAGAGACAGGGGGCTGCTGATTCCGATTGGTATTTTGGGCGGGCTGTCTGTGTTGTTTTTCCTCTCATTTTCAGCAAACAAGCTATTTAGCTTTAATACAAGACCCTATATTGTGCCCGTCTTTTTAATCGGTGTGGGAATTATAGTGCTGTTTGGCGGCAGAGGTAATAAAGGTAAAAATGATTACTAGATTTTTATACGTTACAATTTTACGTTTGTGGTTGTGCTTTGAAGAAAATAAGGATAAAATAGATACCAATCGGGGATGATGTTAGAATCATCCTGCTAAAATAATAGGAATGGAGATGACGTATGATGGAAAGGTATGTTTGCACTGCATGTGGCTACGTTTATGATCCTGCTGTCGGAGATCCTGATGGTGGTATCGCGCCAGGTACAGCTTTTGAAGATATCCCGGAGGATTGGGTATGCCCCATATGCGGTGTAGCCAAGGACATGTTTGAAAAGGAATAAGACACGGCTTTTCATTTAATAAAGCGTGAAGATTTTTATTTGTCAAGAACAATGGCGTTCTCAGACTCGGTTTTTTATACCCTGTTTGAGACGCTTTTTTATGTAAAGGAGAGTTGAGAATGCCAAAGTATACGAAGGAAGATGTAATAAGATTGGTGAAGGAGCAGGACGTACAGTTTATCCGCCTTCAGTTTACCGATATATTCGGGACACTAAAGAATGTTGCAATAACAGCCGGACAGCTTGAGAAGGCGCTGGATAATAAGTGCATGTTTGACGGCTCATCCATCGAGGGCTTTGTACGAATTGAGGAATCCGATATGTATCTGAGGCCGGATACGAATACTTTTGTAATTTATCCGTGGAGGCCACAGACCGGAAAGGTGGCAAGACTGATTTGTGATGTATACAATGCCGATGAAACACCTTTTGCCGGAGATCCCAGATATGTATTGAAAAAGGTACTTGAGAAGGCTGAAAAGATGGGTTACGATACGTTTAACGCCGGGCCGGAGTGTGAGTTTTTCCTGTTTCTCACAGACAGTGAGGGCAACCCGACGACGATTACCCATGATAATGCAGGGTATTTTGATTTAGGGCCCGTAGACCTGGGCGAAAATGCCAGAAGAGACATGTGCCTCGCTCTTGAGGAAATGGGCTTTGAAGTAGAGGCGTCACATCATGAAGTGGCTCCCGGGCAGCATGAAATTGACTTTAAGTATAATGACGCGCTGACTGCCGCGGATGCTATTCTGACCTTCAAGCTGGTTGTGAAGACGATAGCCCAGCGGCACGGATTGCATGCGACCTTCATGCCCAAGCCGATTTTTGGGATAGCGGGGTCCGGTATGCATGTCAATACTTCTTTATGCAGAAACGGGCAGAATATATTTTATGATGAAAAAGATTCTTTGCAGCTTAGTCAGGAAGCCTATTGGTTTATCGGCGGATTGATGAAAAACATACGCTCCATGACAGCGATCACCAACCCCCTTGTCAACTCCTACAAGAGGCTTGTGACGGGTTATGAGGCACCGGTCTATATTGCATGGTCTGCAAGAAACAGAAGTCCGCTTATAAGAGTGCCCGCCGCAAGGGGAGCTTCTACGCGAATTGAACTCAGAAACCCGGATCCCAGCTGCAATCCGTATCTCGCATTGGCGGTAATCCTGGCAGCCGGTCTGGATGGAATTGAAAATAAAATCGAGCCGCCGGTACCCATGAACAAGAACATATTTGAAATGGCAGAGGAAGAAAGGTGTGCGGAGGGGGTATGTGAATTGCCCTTGAGCCTTGCCGAAGCTATCGCTGAGATGAGTAAAAGCAGCTTTATCAAGGATGTGCTGGGAGATCATATTTTTTCGAAATATGTGGAAGCAAAGGAAGCGGAGTTCAAAGAATACAGCACCAGAGTGAGCAGATGGGAAATAGATTCCTACTTAAAGAAATATTAGAGCAAGCAGCAGAACGCCGGATAAGGAACGGATTCATCCGGCATAAGAGCTTAATAAGAAAAGAGGGATCGGTGTGGCTGATAAATATAGCCTTGGAGATATTGTAGAGTTCAGAAAGAGCCACCCCTGCGGAAATAAACAGTGGGAGGTCATGAGGACAGGTGCAGATTTCAGGGTTAAATGTCTTGGATGCGGGCACCAGGTCATGCTACCCAGGACAAAATTTGAAAAGAGTGTAAAGAAAATAATTAAATCCAATCTTCAGCCGGAGGCATAGAATGTTGTTACAAGGGGACGGTTCTCGAATACAAACCGTCTCCTTGTATTCTTTTATCTTCATATTGCCATAATAATAGTGTTGATTCGTTGCAGAAGAGATACTGTCTGCAGAGAAATGAACCATAAATGGTATACGGAGGATAACATGTTTGAAGAGAAATCAAAACGTGGCAATGTTGCCAGAATAGCTGCAATTTCTGCCTTAAGCTCACTGATTATCAGTATGATGGTTTTTATTATCGGCTCAAGATATATTTCATGGAATGAGCCGATAGCAGAACAGAACAATGGCAATGAAGCACTGCAGATGTCGGTGACGGGAAATCAGACGGCGGGCACGGGGATACTGCTGCAAAGCCAGAACCAACAGAGTCCGTATCGGCAGCAGATCGGTGATACTCTTGGAGTTACACCGGTTGCCCAGACTGTTGCTAAAAAAGCCACCGCCGGAGTTGTGGGAATAACTGTAGAAAGGGTGCGACAGGAAAGGATTTTTGACCAGAATGACGGAACGGAGGTTGGTGTAGG
>JAEZLF010000063.1 GCA_023435925.1 Bacillota bacterium | reverse complement strand
AAGATTCCATGCCTTATTTCATCAGTAATAATCCCAGTTAGGATATTGATTTGAACCCTATCCTGCAACGCATAGAGTATCCTTCTGTATTTCCTCACAGCGTTTTGTTCTCCTTTAAGAGCTCTTTTTAATCCTTCACAGTATGATGCAGGCTTCTCGAAGGTTACATTCTGTGGCGGCGGCAGCATCTGTCCTGTTAATTGAAAATAAACCTGTCTGAATAGGCTGAAATGACGGATTTCATCATCACGAATCCCCATGATTGTTTCTTTGTCTTCTTCAGAGGGTGCATTCTCAATCAGGTATTGATAAAACATTCTGTCTTCCGTTTCACCAGCAACGGCATCCTGGATCAGCTTTAATGCTCCAGGGACATTTTGTGGATAAATGTATTCTTCTAATCCAGCCATAGTCTGGGGATTATTCGGCATCTGAAATTCTACAGGCATCATCATTTCCGGTGCAGTTTGCGGCATTATATATTGATTTTGCATCATGCAAGGCGGCATATAGGGCATACTGCTATAACTCTGCATAAAAAATCCTCCTTGTTATACTTTACGTAATAATTTATGCAGCGAAAAATAAAAAGGTTCTAGGCCACACAAGGTGGCTATCCCTAAATCAGGATTTAATCTAATCGTTTGCACGGTAAATCGGCTTTGTATTCCTGCACCCCTCCGCTGTTCTATTGAAAGTTCTCCGTAATGCCGAAGTGCTCCAGATAACACTCATTCTCGCCCTGTTTGATAAAAAGATAGGGAGTATATTTCTTTCTCTCAGACGGAACAGGATTACTTGCAACCAATTATTACACTTATCACTGTTGAAGCAAATATGCCACCGCTTGTATTACACTTATGAACTTCATTGAAATTGAATTAAGCCCTTGAGGGCTGGAAGTGATTCTAGAATTCTTCTCAAGCTGCCCTAAAACAAAGGGGCAGCTTTTTTCCTTATAGCATAGAAAGGATTGAGCCAATCTCGTAGAGGCGGAGGTCTTAGAAGCATTTGATAAAACTTTACCATTTTCAATTAAAATATCAATTATTAGTCAATATGCAGTACTTGTTTCATTATCTTTTCTTTTTTACAATCACAAAGATTCGACCTTTGAAGATAAATTCTTATAACTCTCCAAAAAGAAATTTCACCCCACGGGAATATTTGGACTCATCATTCACCTTTTCACAACGGATCATTCCTTCTATTCCACAATGGATCATTCTTTCTATTTTAGAAGATAATGCATCTAGGTTAACCCTATGCCTGTATACGGATTTCAGCTCTATCTCCATCTGGATTTCTTCATATTCATTCTTCTGACCAGGGAATCTATCTTGGTCCGAAAAAATTCTTACATATTTCACATTATCAAATGATATTTCACATTTAAATTTGTTTTTGCTGATTATTATTGATTTCCTGTAATTCTGGACCTTGATAACCTCATCAAGCTCACCGACTGAATTAAAGACCTCAGGATACCCATACCTTACAAAATTCTTTTTAATTAGCTCTTCATAATCGCTAAGTACACTTCCTTCAGCCATATCATACTCTGCCTCAAAACGGTTACTTTGGCTGTGGCCCTCTTCCCTGCCTATAGCAGGGAACTTCATGGCAAGCTTACGCTTTTCATTCTTTTCACGGATCCTAAGGGTAATATGCTTATCATTCAAAAGGAAGTGCTTACCCACAATTTTATCATGGTATGTATCACTTTGGTACACATCTACAGGTTTTTCACATACATATCCGTCCTGTTGTAATAGGTCACAGATACGATCGATGCTTTCTTTCAGTTTTTCAGACTCTGATAGCTGTAATATGTACTTGGATTCTATTTCAATATGACTGCGATTTTTTACATTATTCTCTAAATTCTCGATATGAATTTTCATCATTTTCATTTGCTCCTTTATATTTGTCTCAACCTGAAATCTCCCAGAATATAAGATATCATAGTTAATATAAAGAACATTATGCTCTTCATATTCTGTAAGCTTGTTATTTGATAAAATCACAGAGACCTCAGATAGATTTTTAATCTGACCATTTCTGCAAAGGATCGGTATCTGTTCTTTTATATTATAAGCAGAATATTTTCTAAAGTTGGTAACAAGGCAATACTCTAAAATCTTCTCATTTCCTTCTGGACTGATTTCATATTTGCATTCCGTTAATATTTGCTTAACTTTATTTATATAGTCATTAATGTCCTCTTTCTTATTATCAAGGACATCAATTTTTCTGAAGCCGGAACGATTAAGAAAACCCAAACATAGTTCTCTCAAAATCAGATCTCCCTCATAGTCCGACCATTCCATTATGGCTCCTATAAAAACATTATCATCCAGCATATGGAACATGTCGATTTCAATTTTTTCATTATCAAAAATCGCCTTAAGGATAGGAGGTAAAATTTTACGGAATTTCATATCCTGCAAATCTACGCATAATTCCCGCGCACGCTTCAGAATTAGTGCCAAAAGCCGTTCTGAAAAGACCTTGTAACTATTCATATATACATTCCTATACATCTGAAAGCGTGCAAGAATATAATCTTCAATAAATGATATGTACTCCTCGGCTATACAAAACCGGTATTTACCTTCAAAAATAGTAACCTGCATTCCCTCTATCAGTTTTTCTATATCAATATTACCAAAATTTATTCCTGTATGATAAGCATCCCTTAATAGGTAATCCATTCTGTCAGCATCCAACTGACTGCTGACAAGCGAAGAGAATATGTATTGGAAATTATCTATTTTTTCAGGTGGTTCATCCTTAAGGCTTTCAATTTCTGTATTCCCTCCTGTGATCCCCGGTTCTTCAGTAAGATGACTCTTTTCCTTTGATTCTCTTCTTTTCTCAATATATTCAATTACTCTTCGCGGGAAATCCAGATTTTGTTGGCCATTAACACAATCAAACCTGACTAATGCCTGATGTATCTCTGTCCCGTCAGCCCTTATTAAGCTCTTTGTCCATTCTTCATGATTAAAGTCAATGTCTTCAACATCCTCCAATGCATGGGAAAAGAGGCTATGCCCCAGGTCATGCAGAAGTGCGGCTGCCAGCAACGCATCCCAGTCCTCATCTTCTATTTTTATGTCGATTTCCATAAGTTGCGCTTTAAAATGCTCTACAATTTTTTTCATTATATGAAAAGTGCCGATGGAATGGGCAAAACGGGTATGATCAGCTCCAGGAAATACCATATTGGCGGTGGCTAGTTGCTTTATCCGCCTGAGTTTTTGATATTCTCTGGTGTCAATTAGTCTCCTGAATTTTTCCGGAATTACTATATTTAAATGCACCGAATCGCGAATAATACAATTTTTTTCGTAAACCACCATTTCCCCTCCCTTGCCCAAACCTTTTTTTATTCCACCCTTTCCCTTATTGCTAAGATCTCTACGAATAATTTCATGTAATCTTTTCAAAAAGCTGTCTAAATTGAATTGCTTTCCTTTATCCAAAGTGTAATACATAAAGCCAAACTTGCCTTTATTCTGCGTTTGGGGCATCAGGTCGATATCTTTCAGCCTTAATGTATTGCTACCGAATATGATATAAGTATCAATCTGTGATAATTCCTTAATTTTGATCTCCTGGTTTATCCATATAAAACGCTTGATTCCGTGTTCATATAGAGCGTCTCTAATGTCTATAATAACTCCTGTATCACCAGTGTCAACATGCACTTCATCTGAATATTCGCCTTCTGTCGAAGATTCGCTTGGCGTTAGCCCTTTTTGGAAAATAATCTTATAATTTATGCGGTCATCGTAAGGGGGGCACTCTGCATCTTGCATATATTCCAGTAAATGCTCAATTTCTTTGTATGTCCAGCTCCTGAAATGATGGCGGAATTCCGCATAGGTTTTCCAGGCTGCTGATGGATAATCCCTCATAAAATGTTCATTCAAGGCTAAATACAATTCATTATACTTGTCTTGCATTTTCGAATCTTTATCTAGTTTTAAAAAGACCTTTTTCAGATCAGCCAATAAATCGAGATCGGAAATAAGGTATTTCTCCTTTTGCATATCATTGGTATCAATGTTGGTTCCATCAATGGCATTTTGAGGGCTTTTGCTAAAAAGTATTTTTACCATTATCCCGATATCTATCCATGCATATTCCCGGATATAATTAATCAGCCGTTTCGCTTCCTTAACCAGTAAATCAAGGGAGTCCGTGTCATATCTATCTTCTATGATTTTTTCAACAACACCGAGAAGCTTTTTAACATATTCGAAGGTACTCTCCGCGTTGGCTTCAAATGCTGGCTTCAATTCAGATATCAACAATATAGCTGCTGAAATGATATATACCTCTGCCAGTTCCTTTCTTTCATTATTAGGAAGACTATATTTCTTAAATTTCTCTATATATTGGCTGATTTCACTATCACAGTCTTTTTCGGCATTAAACGAAGAATAATTCCTTTCCAACTTTTCTAAATATCTTAATCCTTCGTGACAAGTGCTATGATCTACCGTTTCACCACTTTTAATAGTATCAGCCGATATATCAGATGCCCTATTAATAGTGTGATATATGATATCCTTCAAGGGTAATCCTTCTGTTTTTCTGATATATTTGGCATATTGGTCAAGCAAATAAATAATAAGGAATCTGGTTTGATATGTGACAATATGATGAGCATATATCCATAAATATTCATAATTTCTTGCATCGACTGCGCTTTTTAATACACTGATACAACTTTTGTTAAAGGCAAAATATATAAGCTCTTTACAGCAATCCGGATTTGCTGTGACTTTACTGGAATCAAATCCATAAATAATACCGGTAAAAGTGCCGTCTAAGCTCCCTTTGATGTGTAAGCTGCAGCTTTCCTGCCTTATATCATTGATTTTGCCCGGCGTAATCTCAATACTACCGCACTTTACTTGCGCCGCAAAGTCTGCGTTTGTGTAGAAATATTTACGAGGGTTTACATTATCATATTTATACTCGTCAACCAGTGATACATTGCCGTTAACCTCTATATTTTTAGCTTTTTCAACAGTCTTCATATTAAATTGACCGTAAATGTGCGCATCAATGATGCCATGAAACTTTTCACAAGATACCGTATAGTTAAAATCATCACTGTTCAGTTCGTATTCATTCATCCTGTAAGCCCTTGTTATTGTAAAGGCCGATAGAAGGCGCTCTATATCAACCTGAATGCTTTCATACCCGGAAACCTTAGCATCACGCATGGTATAGTCGAGATTATCAACGTCAAGATCCGAGTTTAGCATTTTTATAACGCAGTTTCGCAGCTGGAGCTCATATTCCCACATAGCATGTTTCTCGGAATTTCTATAATCATTGCAAAAATCTAGGTCGTATTTACATCCAGTAACCATTCTGCACATAAATTCCATATCATCGAAAAATTCCTCTTTACTACTTATTTCGGGAGGGCACTCTGATGAGTCATAATAATTGTTTTCAAATCTGCTTTTATGTTTGTTTACCATAAAGGAATTTACAAGACAATAAATCTCCTTGTAGAATAAAGCGCATATATAATAAGCACTCATTCGTTCATGAGGGATTCCTTTATACTTATTTTCCGCTTTGGAGTAGAGATCATCCTCAAAGCTTCTTTTATCCCCCGATTTTAAAATTTTACACAATTTACGGTTTACTCTTGCTTTTAAGGGATCAATAGTGCTTTTACCTGATTCAAGGACCTTCTTATTCCATTCATAATCTTCTTCGGGATCAGTATCAAAATCCATATCATATAGGAATTCAAGTGTATGGGAAAATGGTGAATGTCCACAATCATGCAGCAAACAGGCTAATGAGAAAAGCAGCCCCCACTTATCCCATTTAATGGAAGCTAAGTCAGGGTTGGCTTCGGGAGACACTTTATTGTAAATACTGTGATTATCAAAATTGTAAACGTTATCCCTGAACTTCTCAAAGGCTAGTACTCCAAGATGGTATACTCCAAGCGAATGGGTAAAACGGTCATGGGAAGCAGTAGGGTAAAGTACCCTCATACCTGTCTGTTCTATATCCTTAAGCCTCTGGAAACAGCAGGTGTCAATAATGTCTTCTACGATCACCTTCGGAATCTTTATATAACCGTGTACTGTATCACGGATTAGAATGGTTTTTGTCCAATCGTCATTAATCTTTTTCATTTTTGCTCCTCACAATTACATTCGTTTAAGGTAAAATAACTAATTCATTGTAAGGAACAAACAAGTATGTTAATGCGTTTAATGTAGATAAAAGGATGTTTTCAGCCTTTTACAACGAATTTTCAATTCAAACCGAATATATTCCACACTGATCTAGGCAGTGTGGCAAGATACAAGTCTTGTTTGGGATTCCATAAATCTATCTGCCGCTTCTTCGATGATGTTTGCTATCTCCCCGCGATAAGCTGTATTAAAATTAGTACGTATTGGCATATATTCCATTGGATATATCCTACCATTTGCGAATTGATAGAATTGAGGATACTTCCTTGCAACTTCCTTCATATCCTCTTCGGAGTTTTCAAAAAATATAAAACCTGGAAGAAAATTGTCCAGGTACGAGCAAAAGTTCTTGATGTCCTCCATGGAAATCGGATCAAAGGAGACGAAACGATCACTTCCAAATAAATTTGCCAAGATAACATCGGCAAAAATCCTTGTACAACACATATCCTGTTTTACCTCCCGTTACTCGGATCCGGCATAGGGTAAAAATGAAGTCTTACTAATAATGTATTCCCACTTTTGCCGAATTTATTCTGGTCTTTGTTAATAATATGAATGAATTCAAACTACTGTGTCATTATATCAAACATAAGTTCCCAATACAATAACTTAGTTGAGAAAAATATAGCAACAAGCAGCAGCAAGCGGCAGCCTTATTTGAGAAAGTAAAATCCGCACCAATTTCACAGGTAGCGCGGAATTTAGTTCTGCAAATTAGGAGAAATGAAAAACGTGGTAGCTACTTTTGTATAGTGGAAGTTACTTTGACTAACAAGCAGAGTATATGAATTCATTCAATAGTTGTGCAATAATTCGTTACACCATTCAACGATTTCTTAATTGCGATTATAGTTAACATGATCCGTATACAAATGGCCAACTCTATAGTAGTCTATTATTTTCGTTCGACAAAGTAAGTTGCTTCCATATCAGCTGTACAAAGAGCAAATGCTAATGGAAATTGCTCAAAGGCATCCCCAACATTTCTTTTATCCTCTACCCCTGAAAACCCCATATGATATCGAATAGCAAATGCTTCTTCCCGTGTCAATTTCATAAAGCCGGTAATAATATATACGGATTTTTCCCCATGTCCATAAGGTAACCTATCATCAAATTCATATGTCGCAACTGTCTGCCATATCCCATTTTCATCTTTTACATTTCTTGTACCGGGTTTATAGCAGTTGATTTTGCATAAATCATGCAAAAGTGCAACAATTGCAATCGTTTCGTCATCAAACTGCATATCATATAGATCCTTTACTCTATCACGTGATAGGTAATCCTTAAGGCAGGAATAGACATTAATACAATGTTCAACGAGTCCTCCCTCATATGAACCATGATATCTTGTACTTGCTGGTGCCGTAAAAAAGTCACTGGCCTTCGATAACAAGTATTCCAGTAGTTTATCTGCACCTTCCCTGTGTATATATTTATTATAAAGATCAATAAATTCCTCTTTTTTGCTCATAATAATGTCACTCCTGCAATATATCAATTTTACGAGATTTTTCTTTCCCGAGAATCCGCATGGATTCATTCAGGTGCACAAGATTATGCCGGGTGGCAGGCATCAACAAAAGCCCTGAAAAAGTCTTTTTGCCCCAGTAATCAGTAAGCCATCTTGCTTCCTCTACAACTGCTCCTTCATCAATTATAATCTTAAGTCTTTCAGCCTCAACTCTTTTTTTCAAATCCTTTGCTTTCAATGATTTAATGATGTTTCTTGTCTTTCTTCCTACTGCTTTACGATAATCCCTTAGGGCCTGCATATCAATTGAATTACTTAAGACCTCGATCTCCTTTTCATTCATTGCATTCCCTGTATCATGTATAGTTGCCCCTATCTTTTCAAGCCAGTTTCCGGAGTATAATATTTGCGGTTCTCCCGCTATTAAAATGTTCATTGTGATATCTTCTATCCGGGTGGAATGCCATAGCTTCCAGGCAATTGACTGATTGTCGTTATGTACCTTCCTGAATACCGGCTCAGACATTCTTTGCCACAGCTCGTCCTCAAAGGACCATAAACCAGTATTAGACATTTCTGCCGTATGCACCATTGCATGGACATTCAAACAAATTTCAATACAGGTTTCAAAATTATCAGGCTTTGGCCATGTGTCCTGCAATATTTTAAACTGCCGGTTCCAGTGTTGGCGATTGGGATCTTTAAGTTCTGCCACAGGCATCCCCCTTGTTGAGTTTTTCTTCACTAATGCCATTTCATATATCAAAATCAATATTCTTAAGTCCGTGATAATAGTTGCCCTTGCTGGCAATAAATCGAATCAATGCAAAATCCGGGTCAGTATAACCCAAAGGGTAGTATATTTCCATTCCGTCATTCCAGAATTCTTTCCTCTTTACATCATCATAAGAAACCTCTGCTTTTCCGGTCAGCATCAAGCCCTCGAAGGTTTTCTCATCGTGGAAATAAAGGCTGGCATTCGGGTTTTTCTGTATCTGTGTTACTCTCTTTGAGGATGTATTGGAGCAAAACCAGAATTCCCTGAGACCATCTGCCGCTGTTTTTATCATAGCCTTCAGTTGAGGAATCCCATTTTCATCAACTGTTCCCAATATACCGGTAAAACTTCTGTCTACAAGTGCTAATGACTTTTCGATTATTTCACTGCTCATTTGTTTTTCCTCCAGTTTTTTCCAACATATTGAAAAACTCTTGTTTCACAATTCCACACATTATACATCCTTTTATCAAGATATCTTGATTATATCACTAGACCTTGCATTAAAGCTAATATTATACATTTTAGATAAATGAGTATATTGAATTGAATTAGTACGTTTAGTGTTGAGCTCTCAATCAGAGTCGAAACACGACCTCATTTCTCTAATCTTTCCTTAAATCTATAACTCCGCAAACACTTATCCCTGCACCGTCCTCGTCTGCCACAATATCATAGAGGTCCTTTGCCAAAGTGACTTCCTTACCGTCCAGAGTTTTAAACTTCTTTGTTATGGAACCCTTCCATTCCCATTTACCGTATTCAGGGATAGCCTTTCCCATAACATAATCTTCTTTGGGATTGCTGTTCCTCCGCAAATGAATGACTACTTCTTTTGAAGTGCAGCCGTCACCAGAAACGATAATCATATCACCATCCCTTATGACATTCGGCTCTCCGTTTTTGCCTGGTTCAGAGCTTACTGTTATTTTGCTGACCATAGGCATATCCGACTTCCAGCCTTCACGAAGATAAGCTGCCACATCATCCGAAAAAATCGTATAGTATTCATCCTGACCGCTGTTTTGAATAACCAGCACAAATCTGTCATTGAGAGCAGTTGCCGACCATCCATTCTCAAAGGCTTTTGTAGAATAGTCAGTCCAGACATATGCCTTACTCCCATCTATCAATTGAAAACAGATGCCAATTGGCCTTGCCCTTGATTGGATTACATTAATCTCAGCTTCGGTAGAATCCGTTTTTTCTGTACCGGAATTAATCATCGAAACAATTCTGTTAATTTTTTCTTCATCATGTTCAGTGAACAAGACCTTTGTAGTAATTCCCAAGCCACCCTGCATCGTCATCCATTCAATATTATCTGAATTTATATATGTTTGATTGTCTGCTTTCAGCAAATTCTTTACCATTTCGATGTACCCGTCATCCTTTTCGCCTAACGGGACGCTAATTGATAGGTTGTATGCCAATGCTTCATCCTTTATTGGAATCCAGACATATATCATGTCATAGGTGGAGTACTGGTCAGTCCTCATGTCTCTCGGCAGGTCACAGTCCAAAACAAATATTTCACCCTGACCCAATACAGTTTCACCTGAATATACTCTTTCCGTGACTTGAGAATGGTTTAGAAATCGAGAGCTCTCGGGTTGGTCTCTATAGTAAGCCTGCATATAAAACTCCCCTGCAAATCCTTTGATTCCATATAGATTGAATTTATCCGTGCTCATCGAGTTATAAAGCTCATAACTATATTCTTTATTCATTTTCTTATTTTTTTCTGCATTAAACTCAAAGCTTGGAACCTTGTTAAAAATCAATTCCTTTGCATGCCAGCCTTCAGGAAGGTTAAGGGTTACTTTTGAGTTATTTTCATCATTTAAATTCTCAATTTCAATACTTTTAAGATTGTCTATTATCTGGGGTACATTTACTTCAGAAGAATTGTTATCAATATTATTGACCGTGCTGCCGGTGTGCTTGACCGATTTGTCACCTAAGCCAGCGAAACTATCATGGGAATTACCTGGCACGCAACCTACTAATATTATTAAAATACCAGTAATCAAAACGAAAGCTAGTGATTGAAATATCTTTGCCATATTTGTATCCCCCCCAATAATATTCACCTTTTTAGACAATAAGCGGAGGATATATGTTCCAGCAAGAATGTAGTTGATTTTTGAAAAGCGTATCTTAATCTCAAGTTTCTTCAGCTTCTCATCATACGTTTAATTTTCAGCTTTATGTAATATTTTTATATATGTTTCAATTAAATACTCGTACTCTTTCCAAATTAACGAGCACATACCATTGCAGCATAGCATGTCGTCTTCATCCTCAATGCAATATGTGTTATCATTAATCCAATCCTTACTTGTGAAGCTGTTAACTTTTAGGTGACATATTAAATTATCAACACTGTTCATTAGACGATCAGTTAATGCTCTCAACACTTTATGTCCCGGTTTACTAGAGAATAAATGGTAAAATTCACTCAAGTCATCAAGAGGTCTACGCCACTTACGCGGAAATTTTCCATGAAAATCATGATTTAACAAGCTAATAGTGTCTTCGTCTTCGAACGTTAAAATAAGCACTTGCATAATTTTTTTATCTTCTTCAATTACTTCAACGCTATTCGCTGGTTTCCAATCTGTAAGGCCCTTTCTAGCTTTTTCTTCAGAGGCGCTTTTCCACTGACGCAACAATTCTTTTGGGTATCTTGTTGGGTCTTTATCTATAAGGCATGCGTGTGTTTGACATAACCAGATTCCATTATCAATACCTTTTCTCTCTTCCGGAGTCATTACATCGTCATACCGAGGTCCACCCTTAGAAGCAGCACATATATGAGCAGCAACACCAACATTAACAGACTTGTTATTATCTTGTGCCGGGCCGATGGTGAGCATTCCACAATCTGGATTAGAACATTTAAACCCCGCCCGAAGTGCTAGCGTAAGTTTTGTTCTTTGACTAAACTCATCTCTCATCTTATATTCATCCTTTTATTCGTTCTCGCATCGCATAATTGGTAAGCTACCACTTATGTATTCCTTTCATTATTATATTACTTTTTCTCTTCAATCTACATACTGATATAGGATTTAAGCAGGTACGAAGCCATCTTCGATTTTCGAATTCCAGTATTCAATGTATCTCACATAGGCTTGTTCAGTCGTTAGAAAGAGTAAATGCTGAGCAGGTTTTAATTTATAAGAAGAAATTTTTTCAATACCCAATCTATAAGCTTTTTCAATCCGATGGTGGCCATCAATCAAATTATAGATACCTGGACAGATCTCAGCTAGTATGACAGGTTTCGATAAATCCGAAAATTCGAGATATGCTTCATCAATACAAAACTTTTCATCGCGATATTTATGAACATCAATGTCCTCACACTTTACTTCATCTTTATTACTTTCGATATACCTGAGCATCTTCGTGATATTGAAAACAAATATGCCATTTGGGAAGTATTCATCATCTCTATCTATGTTAACTGGTTTATAGCCTTTATCAGCAAACATCATGAATGGGTTTCTTGTCTTTGGCATTTTATCATCTCCCCCTATACTCTTCATTACATTCATTTGTTATTACTTAGCCGTTTCAAAATTTCTTCGCACAACTTCACATTATAGTCCTTATCGTCTTTAGAATTGACTTCTCTAATATGGCCAAGTACATCTTTGCATTTGCTGCTTAGTACAGCACTTAATGCATACTGCCTAATCTGAGGTTCTTTATCGTACAAGCACGGAACTATATGTTTTGTAATGTTGTTATCCCTTAATTTTTTAGCTGCGGAGCATGCTCTACGTCTAATCTCATAGTCAGGATTTCTAAATAATTCCGGCAATAGTTCACGTTTTTCTCCCGTTTCTCCGATAGATAACGCCAACTCTCTTAAGGCCTTTACATCCATGTTGGTAGTGTTGTTTAATTCTTCGCGTAAAACGTTCTTATTACTTCCATTATTCGTATCTATCTTATTTGCTAAATGCAGAATATCGCCGCTCAAACATATCTTTAAAGAAAATATTCGCAGCCCTGATTTGGCAAAACAAATTTCAAGCAAGTCAGCTTTTTGATTTATAGCTCTTATATCACCCATACCATATTTTTTGTGAACAACCATAGCTCCAATAACTAAGTCTTTTACCGTAATATTCCCTGTATCCACATATTCATTTGGGTGAACAAATTCATTTTGGGAGGATGTTTGTACTTTTGGTTTCTCATATGCTGACATAAATCGGTTAATAAAACGAGACGGCTTTACTTTCCTGCCATCAAGGAAGTTAGTTGTAATCAGTTCAAGCTTTTGTCTTGCTCTTGTTGCTCCGACATAAAAAAGGCGGACCTCTTCTTCCATTAATGCCTTATTCCCATCGTTGAACTCGCTGATGCTGTTGGCGGTTGGGAACTGTCCGTCATAAAGGTCAATGATGTAAACCTTATCGAATTCCAAGCCTTTACTGGAATGAATTGTAGAAAAAGTTACAGCATTTTTCCCTTTGTTGAATTTTGCGCTATCCATTATTTTCTGAAGTTGATCAAGCCTATGTTTAAAATCCTCCATAGTAGATGTTTTTGCAGCGATATTTTTCAGCCCGCTTATTATCTGCAGTAAACTATCCGTTGAGTCACTTCCGGAATTATTCTGTTTTTTCAGATAATCTCCATACTCAAGAACATTGACAATGAATTCTATCGCGTCCAGCGCCTTCATTTTAGACATTTTTACAAGGTTATACCTGATTTCATTCATTTTTAGCCGTTGCTTTTCATTCAAGGATGAAATACTCAAGAGAGCATCAAACAGATCTGCATTCGTATGTCTATTTGCTGTGGCTAACTCAATAGCAGCCTTTGATAGATAGGCATTCATTTTATAGTAAATCTGACTAAACGCCTCAATATCATTCAAGTTTTGTGAAAGGTTCATAAATGAAATGATATCATTTGTCACCCAATGCTTGAAAAAATGAATTTTTGCTTCCCGGATGAAAAATGGAACACCATTTCTACTAAACGCATCAGCTAATGGAATTGCCGAAACATTATTCCTATATAATACTGCAATCTCCGCTAAATTAGTTTCCTTCTTTATTGAGTCAAGCAAATATTCATTTTGGTCATTCCGGTCCTTCAGACTAATAAATTTAGCTGGCGTTCCTTCATCATTATTCGAGAACATGTTTTTATTGTGGCGATCCTGATTTTGCTTGATGAATTTATTAGCAGCATTCACAATACTTTTAGTGGAACGGTAATTATTCTCCATCAAGAAAATACGAGCTCCGGGATAAGTCTTCTCAAAATCCAGCAATGCCTTGGGGAAAGCGGCTCTGAATGAATAAATGCTCTGGTCCTCATCACCTACCATGAATATGTTGTTTTTCGGACTGGCAAGGCATTTAATGATTTCGTGTTGTAAATACGAGGTGTCCTGAGATTCATCAATGTTAATATACTTATATTTGTTCCTATATGAGTTAATTAAGTCCTTGTTGGATTGAAATATTTCAAGTGTTTTCATCAGCATATCATCAAAATCAATAAAATTATTTTGGATCTTAGTGGTTTCATACAATTTAAAAACCTCATAGAGATCGTCGATATAAGGAATCCTCACTTCGATCTCGTTCTCGGGAATCATCATGTTTTTGATATAGGAAATTGCACTTGACAATTCTTCCACTTTATCATCACTCAGATATATTTTTTTTACTTTCTGAGTGATTTGCCGCAGGAGTTGGCTTTTAGTTATAGGAGCCTTTTCATCTTCAATTATGGTTGGAAATGTATTATGTGTTTTCTGATAATATGCCTTAAGCACGTAAAAGCAAAAGCTATGAATTGTAGAAAAACGGAGATCCCTATTTACATCCTCCCCGAAAACTTTCTGAAACCTATGCTTCATATCAAGAGCAGATGCCTTACTAAAAGTTAAAGTTAAAATGGTCTCCGGATCAATTTTATGGTTGATAACCATATTAGCACACCGTGAAACAATAACAGTAGTCTTTCCGCCCCCAGGTACTGCCAGGAGTAGAATTGGCCCCTCTATGTTCAATACAGCCTTCTGTTGCTGTTCACTTAAATTTATTTTATGCTTTTCTGATAAGTATTTTATAAAGTCCATATCTTAATCCTATATTAACGAATATACTGCATTCGATATTCTCCTAAGTATCTTAAGCACCATTTTTCAAACTTGCATGTATCCTCTCCACTGCCTTTTGATACTTCTTAACTCTGAGAAAATCTTCCTCAGAAGGGTTTCGCAGACGGGATAAATCCATATTGTCAGCAAGATCTGCAAGCTTCACATGGCAAGCTATTTCATTCTTCAGTACTCGTCCAATAAAGTCATCGTAATTCTCATCGGTCTGTCTTGTAAGTGCTTCTAGGGCAGTAATCACTTCCTGAGAAAAGCCTTCTTTTTGCAAGTATTCCAAAGTAATCGCCGTATCTTCGATCACATCATGCAGAACTCCACATATTCTATCAATATCATTACTGCACCTAAGCATTACTCGAAGCGGATGAAATATATAAGGTTCTCCTGCTTTATCCTTCTGTCCTGTATGCGCCATCGCTGCTATTTTGATTGCTTTTTCAATCATTGATTAACCCCCTACAAAAGATACTTTCCTCACATCATATTATATAACACTAAGTATTCTACATATTTTCACAGTAGTCCTCCATATTTGCAGCATTTTAATTACTATGAGCCGCGATATTATACAATTTGGATACCTCCTATTAGGCATAGGTTTCTAGTCCCAACTATACTGTTGTATGTATGCTCAAAAGTTCCTATTTCTACATTAAGTTTTCTCATAGATGAATAAAATTCTTTTAATCCATCAACTACTCCGCTATAAGAATATCCCATACTTAACACCTCCGACGACTGCATCCTACTAAACAAGGACGGATGTATCTTGTGCTTAGCAAGCATCTCTTATAATACTATTGTTAATATAATGCAAGTGTACATTTTCGTACACCTGGGTTAATTATTTAATAGTATTCAATAACTTACTTAAAAGCATCTGAGAATTATTAGACATCCTAAGGACTATACCAAGGACCCTTACTGCAGCTCAAGTAGTAGCAGTAGAAACACTATACAAAAGAAAACTGGGTAAGAACCACATAACCCAATTGCAACCCAATAAGGGTAAAGGCTAATAAAAAAAATCATGCTGTTATAAATTATACTTCCGTGAATTGCACTAATTCATAGTTAAACCTTTCACGCTGGTCATAAAACAGAAAATGGCCACACCTGTCAAACGGCACCAGCTTTGAATTTCTGATACTGTTCTTTTGTGCTATAGCCAACGGATATAAACAGACCTGGTCATTAATGCCATGAAGAATTATCGTTGGAACATTTATAGTTTTCAGATCATTAAATAATTCCTCTTCATCCAGCCAGGTATTTGCTATAGCCGCAGTAGACCAACTAGCTGCCTGTAACCCCAATTGGAAAATCCAATCAGATAATGGCAC
Organism: Bacillota bacterium; assembly: GCA_023435925.1. Taxonomy (GTDB): domain Bacteria; phylum Bacillota; class Clostridia; order Acetivibrionales; family DTU013; genus JAEZLF01. The sequence goes on along the minus strand of JAEZLF010000063.1, from coordinate 52,321 downwards.
ACTGACAGGATTATAAAAGATCATATTTCCAAACCCCCTCAGCATACTGGGCCGGTCGCTGTATGTACCCTGGATGATGTTAATTACAGCTTGTTTTTGCAAACCATATGGAAAATATGGCCGCTGGACAAGACTTGGAGCCGCTGCGGCAAAAAGTCCAAGCTTTGTAACTCCGTAGCCCTTATGTCTGGCCATGTACCTGACACAAATCGCTCCTCCTGTCGAGTGTCCCCCAAGCGTGAAATTCTGCAATCCAAGTGCGTCAACCACACTTCGAATATCATCCGATAATCGGTTATAATCATAGCCGGTCCAAGGCTTATCTGATAAACCGAATCCCCTGCAGTCTATTCCGATGCACCTGTACCCCATTTTAGGCAATTGGTTAAACTGGTATTCAAATAAATTATGATTTCCAGGCCATCCGTGAATGAACAGGATGGTCTTGTTGCCTGCCGGGTTAATATCCTCTACATAGATTTTTACATTCGGCTCGACACCAATATAAAATCCCATGTAAATACCTCCATTCATAAAATCTCATAAATATAAGATATTCACACCTGGGAATTTATATGTGAGAGTTTGCGCCCTGCATAGGCAAAAGAATGTGTAAACGGCTTCCAGCCAAAATTCCCGGAGCTTGAGTTGGCGATATTGAACTTCCCATTATTATTTATTGACTAAAAAAAATTTGCTACATTAGTTATTGCGTTTTAGCCATGTAATATGTAACGTTCTTATAGATTGTTAACCTGGGATAGAGAAGAAAGTCTCTCATTCTGGCAGAACCGTCCCCCCACTTTGGAACCGTCCCCCCACTTTGACAAACTTTCTTCTTCAGCAGAACCGCCCCCCACTTACAAACTTTCTTCTTCAGTAGAACCGTCCCCCCACTTTCATCGGATTAAGCTGCCGATGGAGTTTGTGAGGTGATTCAGCTTACTCATTTTATTCTTCTGTCGGAGGTGCTCCTATATTTATCGAAACGATCGCTTTTTTTTCGTTATCGCTGTCAGTTGATATAATGAGAGTAAAGTCTCTATTATTAATTGCAGCTATAATCATCGCTCCATTTTCGTCCTGTGATTCCATTTTGCTTTCTGCATCTTTGACGAGATCCTTGTAAAAATTAAAGCAATCTTCTACTGATTCTTTGGATCTGTATATAATAGCTAATTCACCAGTCTCTGTTGTCGTGTAGGACAAAATGGAATCCTCCTTGAAAAGCGGCACCAGATCCTTTGGGTAATCCTTCGGCAGATCCAGGTTCTCACCGAATTTCACTTCACCTTGTGAACTCTCCATTACATACTGGCTGTTTTCATTTGAAATAACAGCTTTGCTGCCGTCAGACCCTTCCACTTGAATTCCGTCTTTTGTAATTTTCAGATTGCCTCCGTCCTCTGTTGGAATGTCCAGTCCGCTGCCACAACCTGCAAAACTGAACAAAAATCCTAGTAATATAATCGATGTTAATATTCTTTTCATAAATAAACCTCCAATTCTATATTTTACATTCTGGTTCCCCAAATTATTGCAGTTCAAAACAACAATGTTCGTCTACAAAGAAGGTGTACTATCTACATTATATGGACCAAAAATCGTTGCAATAATCATACGGCAGTGATAAATCTATCTAATTTGTGGATACAGGATGATTGTTGTATAATATACATTTATATAGAAATAGAGCATAATCTCGCATGCCAATGAACGGATTCTACGTAGCCAGTAGTAGTATGACTTAATATTTACGTTGTTCTGCTCGCACCAACGTACAACCATCATTCCGCTGGTTGTAATAAAATTGACCTTACCATTTCTCATCGAAAACCTCATTGGCTCTGCAATGTTGCTATATTCATCCCCACAACCATTCTTTATCTATTCCTTATAATACGGACTCAAATTGTATTGGAATCTATATTGATATTCAAAAATTTCAATTATTGTTGTGTGCGGATATACCTCGATGAAAGACAAACTTTCATTAGCATCTCCATTCCAACTGTATCCTGCTTCCGAAAGCTGCTTGAAAATAGCCTCTGAAATAGGTCCAGGTCGGATCTCACTTGGGCTGTGGGTTGACGCACCATATTTCCCATAATGCCTGGATATTAGCCTGTCACATTCTCGTCTTACTATTATCCTTTCAGGAGATAAAGGAATATCAAGAGCTATCAGATCAATGACCCATTCATTATTCCTACAATAGCATAAAAGCCTTGGAAAATCGGGTTTTGACCCGGTTACGGAGTTATCCCAACTGATTCTTCCTTTAGAGAACTCTTCGTATGACCTAGCGATTTTAACAGCTTGTATCGAATTGTCATTATTTATTGAAAGTAGCGCGACACCTGTAGGTTCTTTCTCTGTCCAAGCTGCATCCACACCAAGAATGTATTTCATTATCTCTCATATCTCCTCATAATTTTCATCTCTCATTTCATTGGTCTGGTATCATATTTATTTTCTTCTCCTGGGAGGAACAATCTCATCAATTTTGTATCGCAAAAATAACTCGTCTATAAAACCATCAAGTTCATCAGAATTGGGATATTCCCATTCGGCGGTTCTGAAAGCTTCATTGTGATTCCAAAATCCATTTGCATGCAAAAGTTCATGGTATAGCAGATACTTTACTACCTCGGGTGAAACATCAGGTGAACAGAGTAATCTATTTATTGCTATTACAAAGCTGCCATCATCATGTTTTGTACATAGGCCATATCTGCTTCTTAGTGGCTTATTACTCCATCTTATTTCAGGCTTTACTCCATTTGGAAACCATTTCTCAACTACTTCATTATAAAGCTCTTCCAGATTGAAGTAATCATCAATAATATTGAACTCCGCTCTATCGTCGATACTCACAATTTGAGGCTCAATAGAATCTCCATCAGATATTTTTTCAATAGAATCACGAACACTCTGTTTAAAAACATAAAAAGTCTTATAAAGTTCTTTAATTATTGGAGTTGTGTCAAACAGTTCTTTCAATCTATATTCTTCCTCTGATCTCTTCAAGTCCTGTTCTATGAGATTCTTTGCAATCCTCTTAGCATCGACCTCGTCTCTTTGCTTGAAAGTGTAAAAAAGCGGCATTTCGCCTGTTTCATAGAGCATATCTACTATTAACTGTACTTCATCAATCCGTGGAAGATTCTCTTCAACATCAAAATATTTCTTTATCACAGTTTGCGCAGAGGGTTTATTTTTCAACAGGCAATTAACATCTTTTGAAATCAGCTCATAGCCTGCGGCTTGATTATCAAAGACAAGGACTTTAGTATCTTCTCCGTCATTGTTGACAACAGCATACCAGCCTTGTGGGAAAATCTCATTATGTGAAATGCCGGTTAAATTCATTTTCATGGCATTATACATTCTTAAATATAAGTCCCACATAGAGTAATTCTCTTCAGGAATAATATGTAATGAATTATTATCAGAATCAATCGTATCTTCATTTGATTCATCATTCAAAGGTTCATCATATTCGCCAACTGTCTCCTTTACTTCGCCGAACTCATCAATTATGAGCTTCTTGGGATCAAGCCAGAAATTGAATTTTTCCCAAGTATCATGGAAATCAACAATATAGGCAAACTTTGTGCCCCCAGCATCAAGTCCCCTTAATCCTCTACCTATCATCTGCATAAGCAAGGAATCGCTGTTGGTTTGTCTCGCTAAAAAAATCGTTTGAATGTCCGGTACGTCGCTTCCCTCCGTCAGGATCTGAACATTTATAAGCACCTCGAATTTATTAGCTTTGAAATCTTCTATTGTTTCCTGTACACCCGGTTCGCCCGACATACAATAACGGCAGGAAATACCTGCTTGAAGAAATGCTTTTGCCAGAGTAACGCAATGCAAGCGATTTACAGCAAAAACAAGTGTTTTCCCATATTTGTCTTTATGCTTTATATATTCGTCAACTATTAGCTGATTACGAGTAGCCGATTTTGCAAGTTGCTCTTTAAGGTATTCGGAAAGTTCTCCAAATCTCTCGAAAAAGGCTTCATCTTCTTGAGTTAAATCGAACTCAGTATCACCATTTATTTGTGTTTCAATTCTTTTATATATAGGCTCAGCCAAAAAACCAGCGAGAAGTAATTCCCGCAAAGTTACTTCATATATGTACCCTTTGTTAGTGCCTTTTTTATTTTTTATATTGCTATTAACATCGAACATCCTCAGAAGTTGCCCCTGCTCAACATCCTGCATACGATAAGGAGTCGCTGTGAGTCCAAGCAATAATCTTTTCGGATTAATTTCTGATATTCTTTGCATTACCTTTCTATATGACGGAGACACAGCATGGTGCGCTTCATCAATTACAACTACTAACTTTTCTTTACCATTGGTTCCCAACATTCTGCGGAGGTATCTCATACCATTTTTACTAGCCACTGAACCTATACCGCAAATGTTTATATCATACCTTGAAGCTTGTGACATTGAAAGATGCCCACCTGATACCGGAATAACTCTCAACTTTTTAAAGCCATGTTGTATAAGTATCGGGGCCTGCTTTCTAAAAGTCCTATCTGTCTGTTCAATAAGTTCTTGCCTGTGAACAAGCCACAAAACTTTAAAGCCCTGCGAGACAGTTCTATCAAGCAACCAATTCACTGCTGTAAATGTCTTACCACTTCCCGTTGGCATTACAAGTAACCCGTTTTGTCCAGCATCTGATTTTAATGTGAGATCAAAATACCTATTCAACCCTTCTATTGCCTCTGTTTGGTGTTTATGGAGCTTTTTATTGTCCAGATCAGTTTTTAATAAGTCGATTGGTTCTGATAGCTTATATTCAGTCATTTTACTCCCCCCATTTTATCTATTGATGTAATTCAACTATACAACAGCTTTCTCTTTCAACAATCCAAAGTTGCCTTTACTTGCTAATCTACCTGTCTGAGTGTAGAGCCATCTTTGATATGAGAAGAAAACACATGCAGGATAACTGCAAATTCCTCTTTCCTATTCACGCATATCCGCCCACAGAATACCTTCCAACAGTAAACATCGTCATCTGTGTATCATCCGATATAATTGCCTTGCCACTCACCTTATCGCAAAGCAAATCGGTTATCCCCTCGGCTCCAAACCTATCCTTTATTTCACCAATACTCATAAACTCTACCGAATACCCCAAAGCATCTCCGATAACTCTGCCTAGAGGCAACCATAGAAATTCCCGATTTTACATTTAATAGTTATTTCTCCTTTTCATCTCCAGTATCTATTGTTCAAATACTCATATAAACCCTTGTTGTACTCAAAAGCTGCATGTCCAATTAACTCAGATGGATCCATATGTATATACTTTGCTGGATTTTTAAGTTGTGCTGCCCATGCAGATCGAATATCGCTATACCCTTCAGTGATTTCAGGAGAAGTTTTGCATAGCAATAGCTTTTTGTTATCTTTAGGAATAACATGAATATGTAGATAGTCTTCTGCTCCATACCTTTTTACACAGCTCAATCTCCAAGCCAGCAAGGTTTGTCGCATTAACTGATAGAACGGCTCTACAGAAAATTTCTGATAAGCCAAATCAAAATCCAGGTTCAATTTATTTCTTATTTTATCTAGGATAATTGGGCTATCATCACTTAACAGAAGATTCTTATATGTCTTTTTTTGAACTTCATATTTGGGTTCAGCTTTCAGTGCATCTATTCTCCTATGGTAATGTTCAACATATTTCCATTCAATAAATATTAGTATAATTTTATTATCTTTCATAGCCAACATTGCCGCATCGATAGACGTTGTGTTTGCCCCTCTGGCACTTCCTTTCTCGCCTAGTAAGTTCCCCTGACTTTTATCATATCCATTTAATTCAAATTCAACATAATTCTCTGAATTTAAATCTGAATTTGGAAACTTTATCGTAACGAAATCCTTGTCTATCTGCTTTAAAACGCTTGTCGCAGCTTTTTGATTGTCTCTTATCCAAAATAGATGATTGAGACATGCAACTTGTGAAGATAATGTATGGTTGGTAGGTAAACCGTCTTTACCTCGCCACCAAACAATTCTATTTTCTTTAAAATACTTTATAGCACTATCAGCAATATCTGTATATAAGTTTTCTTTTCTATGTTCTTCTCTTAAGACATAAGGATATTCAGCAGAGTTAAATTGCCCTCCACATTTACCTTTAAAAAGTTCACTTTGTATCACCTCTTGTTTTAATTGAAAGTCCATTACAGATTCCCCTTCCATAAATGAAATTTTGTACTCGCAGGGGAAGTAAGCCAGGAGGTCTCATTTTCGCTTATTGTTTTCATTTCGTATTCTCAAATTTGCTTTATCAATACTTTTTATCATTTCTGAGTATCGTTCAACTAAATACTGCGCCATTTCAACACCCCATAAATAATTTTATAAAATATCCTGTACATTAAGGCGGCAATCTAATACTTCAAATATATCTTTGCGCATCTTGAGCCAGTTTCCTTCCTTTTCCCTATCCTGCACAATTCCATATATAAGCTTTCTTGTATCCATGAATCTTGCACTGACAGTATCGTCCCTGTCTTCAATAAGTTCGGCAAGTTGATTTTTATTCTTGCTCATTCATCATTCAGCTTCTCATATTCAGGGTCTCGTATAACATTCATCACGGCTGGTAGATTTCCTGTTTCACCCATTGTGTCAAATAGTGTGTACAATAAAACGGACTATGACACGATTATGGATATTGCTCCAAAATCTCCTGTATGCAGTGCTTATATTCTTCAATAACACTCTCCGGCAATAAACCTCGATTTAGTCAAATAACGCTCATTCATTTCAACAAGACCTCCAATATCACATATTCAGATCTGCTTAGTTCAGTTTCGAACAGTATAGAACATTGATCAATCTAAATGTCTTACTCTCTGAAATGCCAATGGCTTTTTAGCGATGCTCAAGAATATTTCCAATGCTGTCTGTGTTCCAAACAACCTTAAAGTAGCTAATACTCTATTTCTTTCATCCTAAGAAAAATCTATAAAGTCAATTTGCACAGTGTCTCACCTTTCCTTTTCCGCCACAAACCCGCTCCAGCTATCTGCATATTGCAACAGTAATGTCAGCGGTTCCTCATTTTTAGCAACTGATCGATTGTCCTCTACATATTGTCCATCATGATAAACAATGGCTTGTACCTCTTGTTCTGTTAGGTCTATATATTTCGAAGCCAGGAAAAGACTCCTGATGGGCACACTCAAATAAGTGAGATCTTTATTAAACCTGTATGGTGCATCGGGCTTGTATCCGTACTTTAGCTGTTTCTCTGACGGTTCATTAATCAGATATTGTGGATTCCCAGGCATTCCAACCTTCCCCAGGTCATGAATTAAAGATACAATAACGCAGCTCTCTTCACTGATTTCCGGAGCTAATGCTTCTCTGATCTTTAACATGGATTCAGCAACGTTGACAGAATGCTCAAGCAATCCACCTTCTTTACAAAGGTGGTACTTCGTACTCGCCGGCGAAGTCAGCCAAGTTGTCTCATTTTCCATAAACGCAATAAGCCTGTCAAACTGAGTTTTTCTATCAACCACTAATGTTTTTAGTGCTTCATATCTATCCAAAGTGTTTTTCTTAGTATCTGCTGATGTTGATATCTTCGACATAAAAATACACCTCCACCACGTTTCAGTACTCCATTGGGCTCATCAATATCCTTAATCCCATTGATTGCAAACACAGGCTGTTATATTGAACCTGATGCAGCTTTATTGGTTCACCTTTGCATGACATAGTCATATGTATCTCCCATAATACTCCCCCAATTTCTCATCACAGTATACCTTAATCCACGCCATATCCACTTTAGTCAGCTTCTTAAACACATGCTTATTAAACTCAACATACTCAATCTCCCTGCATCGCTTCATAAACCGCATATCTTCGAATCTTTTAAAAGGATTAGCAAAAACATTACGCTCTACGTCCTTTCGCGTAAATCCGTCCCTGCAGAATACACTGGACTTCTTTTCAACAAAAAGTCCTTTATCTTTTCGGTTACCATAAAAGTCTATAAAGAAGTCAATGATATCTTCAACACGAACTCTTCCGTTTTCATCCACATGTTCCAACATGGCCTTTAACAGCACTGGTTTATAAGAAAAGCTCATATCCATGGTCTTAACCATTTGCATAAATTTATCTTTCATATTGGCTGCTGTTATAAGTTCCCACTTGAATTCCGATGCGTATTTCTTCACAGTATCTTCCTTGAAATATTTGAAACTGCGTTTATCACCTACGGGAACCTCCAGATCGGGCTTTATCTTCCTATCCCGGATGTACTTTTCAATGGTCTCTGATTGAATATCTACCATTCTGACAAACTCGAGCTGGGAAATCATATCCTTTACTTCATCCTGCCAGTTAAAAAGATCGATTAGTTCATAATCTGCAACATCAATGGGAAAGTCCAAATACACCTCAGGCTTTTCGCCTTTTGCCAGCAAATCTTTATCAAGCTCCAGCTGCTTTTGCGGAGCCAATACCATTTGTCCAGGTCTGTACTCTTTCAAATTCAACAGTCTGTGGATGGAATATGGAGTGTTGAACATATTCGCATTATCGATGAAATCAAATACCATAAGATATTCCTTGCCCTCACATTTTCTCATTCCACGTCCCAGCTGCTGCATATACAAAGTTTTAGACATGGTGGGCCTTGCCATGAGCAATACTTCTGTCTTAGGGCTGTCCCATCCCTCATTCAGTAGGTCACATGCGCATAGAACATAAATTTCTCCGTTTTCATAATTCTCCAGAATCCGTTCTCTTTCCGACGCTCTGAGCGTTCCCGAAACTGCTTCGCATTTCACTCCATTTTCCCTGAATAATCCGGCAATTTCCTCTGCATGCTTCACCGACGCACAAAACACAACCGTCTTCCTATTCTTCACATACTGTAGGTATGTGTCAATAATTATTCTGTTTCTTTCCGGAACAAAGAGCTTACTTTCAAGATCCTGAGAATAATATTTAATACCGTTAATGCGAACAGTTGACAGGTCAACATTTGTTTTAACGCGAATACAGCGGATGGGCGACAGTTCACCCATCTCAACGGCAGTTTTTAAATCAAGCTTGTGCGCTATGTTCTTAAACAACTCCAGTAAGTCTTCACCATCCGCTCTTTCTGGTGTTGCAGTCAAACCAAGAGTGAACTCCGGCTTGAAGTGACCTAATATTTTTCTATAGGTCTCCGCTGTACCGTGATGGCATTCATCAATAATTACATATCCAAAGTCATCCGGTTTGAAATGATCGAGGTTTTGAGCAACACTTTGAATGCTTGCACATACAATGTATGCATCCTCGCTTTTTTGTTCCGCTACATACATGCCGGTTTGCTTATCCGTCCAAATGCTCTCAAACGTATTTTTCGCTTGTTTCACAAGCTCCCTGGTGTGGGCGAGGAATAACGTTCTTTTGCCTACTTTCCGGGCATCGCTTACGGCAGTAACCGTTTTCCCGACCCCTGTTGCATGGTATAGAAGTGCAATGCTTTCTCCATTCTCCCTCATCTTTTGCAGGTTATCTATGGCTGCTTGCTGATGATTCTTCAGTTCAAATGTTTTTCCCTTCTGTTTTGGCAGATAATCATCCAGCATCCTGAACTGCGGCATTTCACCAACAAAAGTGAATAGTTCGTCCTTTACCTTTTCCCGCTGCCTTTTCAATTGAACATATGCCCATCTGTAAACCTTCCAGTCGTTATAGATCAGACTGTTTTGTTTCAGAAGGTCATCATGGTACTTATTACCAGAAACCTTCTGAGGATTATGAAATCTCTCACCATCGATCTCTATAGCAAGCTTTAAGACATCACTTTCAAGTGCGAAATCTATGTATCTTCTATTTCCGTAGATATCTACAAAGGGATGCTGCACAGAAAGATATTGTGTCTTGTCCGGCCCGAATGCTTCGCAGAATAATTCTACAAATAAATCCTCTGCTACGCTGGCAAGGCTGGTTGTATACCTCACTTCATTCTCCACACCGACTCCCCCTGTCTGACAATAACTCATGATTTAGTCTTTGACTTCTTTTAGCAGCAGCCTTTTATCAAATGCTCCCCGCTCCTCTGCCTTCTTTCTACGGATCTGCTCAAAATCGTCCAGCCCAATGCCTTTGTGTTTCAGGATCGCATAAACCACCTCAACCAGATCGGCCAACTCATTGACATCATCGTCTTTAAGATATTCTTGAAGCTCCTCACTGAGTTTTAGGTCAAGGTGCTTTTTATAGGCTTCGGCATCAAGTATTTCTGTAATCGGCTTTTTGCCGGATTTTTCGATAATTTCAGGGATTTTGTCGCGGATAAGTTTGTTGTAGTGGATCGTGGGCATATTATAATCTCCTCAAGATTATTTTCATGATTGTGCTCATAGTATAATATGGACAGAATCTCATAGCATCATATCTCTTTTCCCTAAGTTGCATCTGGAGCAAAGAGTTATAGCCCTCTTTACAAGTTAAATTCCTTTTTTAATATATCAATTAATTGAACTGCAAATTCTTTATCAAACTGAATCTTCTGACTCGGTTGGTTTTTCACTTGTCTTTGTTCTGTACCATATGTGTCTATCTGGAAATATTTCTTCCCAAAGTTCTCAAACACGCTATAGGTACATTCAACATCAACATGTATGGAATCCCTATTCTTCTCAATCTTACTTATTTTACTAACTTTAGCCATCTTTTCTTACCCCTCTACCGATTTATCTCCATCCATTCATCAAATACTTACGTTTTTCCTTACCATCCAGCACATTAACGCATCTCTCCCAATCTACCTTACCGACATTTACATGATATCTTAACTCAAACGGGTGCTGTTTAGGAATCTCATCAATTTTTCTTTTAGCTTCTTCTATATCTTTCAAAGCAACATCAATCCAAACATCTTGTAGTATTTATGAAAACCATATTTGAAATAATACCCCTACAATTCCACCCGCAATTAAGGTAACTATCCAAATAAGAATATTAAACACTCTTTTTTGTTTTTCTTTTAGCTCGAACTCATTTCTTATGACTTTTTCAATCTCTTTCATCAAGGGCGCTGCTAATTGCTCATTTAAAGCTGCTAATTGGGCGTAATACTCAGCATCTTGTTTCCTTGTCTCAATGGTTGATAACAAGCTCTCAAGTGCTCTATTTCTTTCTTCCATCTCTTTCTGCAAATCAGAAATAATTATTCCTGTATTAATTAAATACGCACTCGCTTGTTTTGCACGACATACTATGTCATTTTGATCTACAAATGATTCATTGAAATAATTCTTTATAGCATCCTCAATAGCTTTTGAAGATTCACCTAACTTCTTATTTTCAATCTTTCTTTCATGAAATGGGAAGAAAGATCTTATTATCCCAATTAAAAATGGGTACGTACAGATGGATACAAAAATAATAAGAAAACTAATGATGGAATTTATTTTTATAACGTTTTTAAGAATTAAGAAGAATATCAAATCAAATGAATATATAATTCCAAGCCCTATCACGAAAAGCTTACGTTTATCTTTTTTATAGCTTAATTTATAGGCAAATTCATAAATATCAATACCATCATTACCCATAGAGAACCTTCCCCATATAAACTTATTTACACTAATCAATATACTTAATAATATCATAATTTGTCTATATTTGTAACTATAAATTGATGATAGATTATTCATTATCATAACAGATGACAGGTTATGACAACAGCTTTGATATTTTCTTCAATTCTCATACTAATTTATAGATTTTTCAATACTGTCTGCTGCTGAATAGTATTTTAGAAAATTCATTTTTCCCTTCATGTTACTTGCTTTAGCATGCAGTTCAATATAAGCCTTTCTTGATTTGCTGACAATTATGATGCCGATTCCATATCTTTTAGCACGAATCTTTAATTCATGTTCATTTTGCTTATCGAAAAAGCTATAAGCATCATATGAAAAAGCAATCCACCGTTCATTGGCAGGATATCTTCTTACTTGTTCAATAATCCCATGCCTATTCAAATATCCTTTTTCATCTATAAGAAACATTGCTGCAAACCCAAATAATGTCCCTACAGATAAAGAAATAACCATCTTGATAATCCAATTTAACTGCCAAAGTAAAAAAATGGAGAAAGCAAAAATAATGCAAGCAACTATGAAACCAATCAATAACCACAATTTATCATTATATATTGCAATCAGGGTATCATATGTTTTATGCGACTTTGCTTCCAATGACACAGTATAAATCTGATTTCCATTCTTATAAGCAATTAACCCATCCGCTCTTCCTTTTCGCTTTTTATATTTGGTCACCACTTCTTTTTTACAAAAGATCTTTTCAGGTTTGTCCTTATCCTCATAATACTTTTTAAGGAATTCCAAAGAAACATCCTGAACATACTTTTCTGTCAAACCGCTCAATATAAAAACCCTCCAATATCACTTCATTGTACTTCTTACAATAAACTTCGAGCTCATCCTGTTTTGTTGATTAGGCTGTCTGACAATAACTCATGATTTAGTCTCTGACTTCTTTTAGCAACAGCCTCTTATCAAATGCTCCCCGCTCCTCTGCCTTCCTTTTTCGAACTTGCTCAAAATCGTCCAGCTCAATACCCTTATGTTTTAGGATCGCATAAATCACTTCAACCAGATCAGCCAACTCATTGATATTATCGTCATTAAGATATTCTTGAAGCTCCTCGCTGAGTTTTAGGTCAAGGTGCTTTTTATAGGCCTCGGCATCAAGTATCTCTGTGATTGGTTTTTTACCGGATTTTTCAATAATTTCAGGGATTTTGTCACGGATTAGTTTGTTATAGTGGGTGGTTGGCATTGTGGAATCTCCTTAGGATTTTTTATATACGACGGTACTTATAGTTTAACAGCGAAATAAATAGCCTATATCAATATAAGCAATGTTGACATATGTTTACAAGGTTTGTAAGTTAAATTTACATAAAAGTGAGTATGATGAACGAGTCTGTCCATCAATGCTACCGTTTCTTTATTTGCAATCTATCGCTAACCTACCTGTTCATCATTGAGAGATATCTTCAATAAAATCTCGGCGACAACCATAGCATCATAAAGGCCTCTATGTTCATTCTGATTTATCACACCTATATGTCGGGCAACAGTATTCAGTTTATGATTATCTAATCTCGGAAAATGCCTTCGGGCTAAGGTAAGCGTATCAATTACCTGGTTTCTTACGGAGTAGCCCAACTTATTTGCTTCAGACCGTATAAACTTCATATCAAAAGAAGCATTATGAGCGGCTATAGGGAAAAACTCAATAAAATGAATGAACATCGGTAATGCATCTTCTATTTTAGGAGCTTTATCAACCATCATTTGATTAATGCCGGTAATGTCTGTGATATGCTTGGGAATTGCAGAACACGGATTAACAAAAGTCTGGACTTGCTCGACTATATTGCCGTTTAGCACTTTGACAGCACCAATTTCAATGATTTTGCACGGAGGGGCAAATCCTGTGGTTTCCAAGTCAAATGCTATAAAATCTTTTGGTATCTTATTCATTATCTTTATCTCCCATCATAGCCTTAACGTCATTCTTCACGTTCCAGATCCTCATCTATTTCTATATCCAATCCCTTTAATACCCCTCAATCCAATTAATAGTTGGTTATTTTGTTTTGAGCAAAAGCTTTTAATACATCTGCGCTTGGATGGTCAGCGAGAGATACCAACTTATTGGCTAAAACTATTGGAACAAGTGAGTTATAGTACAAGTCGCATTTTAGAGCGCTTACATTATAAAGTGTTTCATGTAGATGTATATAATCATCTACTTTGGGTTCACACTGTGGTTGCAAACTAGGGACAGTAGCAACATAAACATTATCATATTCAGATTTAAAGATAACCTTATGGCCATAATATGTTGAACTCGCATAGGGTTCATTGTCTTTTGCTTGGCCTGGAATGATATACTTATAAATATATTTATTGCCCAACAACAGGATTTGTTTTTGCTTCATTTTCTTTGATACTTGTTCTGCATGTTCAACGAAAGATCCACTTTTTTCTAAACCGACCATGTATATGCTGTGAAACTTATTTAGGTAGGTAATCAGTTTTCTCATAGGCTTATGAATATTTGCAGTTTGACCGTAAAATGCAAGCGGACCATCTTTTATGAATAACGTTTCGGATAGGAGGCTTGGTCGTATAGAAATCATTTGTTTGATGAGAAACACAATAATTATTTGTTCGACAGTCGTAGATAAGTAACCAAGAATGCCTCCCGCTCCAAGTTCGTTGTCAATCGCTTCATGAAGCCGAAACACATCAGTTAAATAAATGGTTCCGCTGCAATGAGGACAAATAATTGTATATGCTGGTGTAATATCCAATTTGTTTATATTTGCACCTTCCTGGCAATATGGGCAAGAAGCCAAGTGCCAAATAGAATTCTTAACAGAAGTATCGTATTCCTCAAAGAGCAACCATTTTAATGCAGATATGAATCCGTTCCGTTCCGGCTGCGAACAGAAAAAATCATATATTGACTTTCTCACAGAACTTATTAAATCAATTTCTCCGTCCAAAGCTACTCCTTTGGTCGGCACAACCAGTTTAATCCTCTGAATTTTTTGTAGTTTTGAAAAATCATCAGGGTCAATAAAAGGCTTAACCTTCAAATCAAATAAATCCTGATGCTTGAAAAACAATGCTCCAAACTGAAAAAAAGCAATGGTGGATGATGGGAAATCCTCTTTTATAAAAATATTCGTATATCCGCCATCTATGGTAACAACGTTTTTGATTGGATTTAGGGCAAGAGGGTTAAGAAAACGCATCTCCATATCTTCGCTATCAACATCATCTTGATAGGGTGGTATCTTACACTTCGTAAGAAAGGCTTGCACTTCTTTGTCGTTAATTATGTTTGTATGTGCGGTTTTACTGGCCCTTTCAAAAGGCTTACTGGAATATTCATTTCCATAACTCACTTTCAATTACCCCCTTGTGCTGTAAACCTATCAATCTGCACCGGTACAATAAATGCGTTGGAGTATGTCTTCATACGAATGAAGCCTTTATCGCTTCCCGAGCTATATCTGATTAAGCTGTCACAAAAGTCAGCGAAATCGTAGAATTTACGAATTTCCTTAAGTTCATCCTCATTATTAAGGTGAGCGATAAACCAGTTTTGGGTATTTTTTAATATGTTTGAGGATATTGAACTAACTTCTTGGGTAGCATAAATTAAACCAATATTGAGCTTGGCCCCTTCTTTTGCAATGCGGTTATAAATTCTACTTAAATCTTTATCTTCTTTATGAGGGAAAAGGTTGTGGGCTTCCTCAAAATAAAATTGAATAAAATTATTCGGTTTTGTTTTTACGAAATTATCCATCGCATTTCTAAAAACGCTTACACAGATTTTTTCTGCAAAAGTTTGCTGTATAATCGGATCGCCCTGAGACAAATCAACAATTACTATTTGACCTTGACGGAGTAGGTTAACAATATCTATTTCAAAAGGAGAGTCAGAATTTATTGTATGGTAATCTAGTAGTGGCACCAATTTGCGGTAACCAGTTATATTTACGTTTCTGCCTAAATCTCGCTTACGAGTTAAGAAAACTAAGATCGCCTTCAAATCTTCATCAACCCAATCATGACCATTACTGCTTTTGTAATTTGCAAAAAAATTGTCGTCTTGATGTTCAGCAACCCATGTCCAAAAAGCAGTTGCATCTTCTAAGTTAATTCCACTGGAGGGGTCAATTACTTTTCCCGTGATAATCTTATCATTTATCTCCTTATTCCCTGTGAAGCTAACCCTATGATTCTTCGGTACAGTAAATCCTGCTGCTTTCAGGCAACATTGATAGGCAGCAGCCTTACGTAGCCAACGGGTATGAGCTGACCTATTATTTATGTCAGGTTCTTGTAAGTCAACCGCAAGGAAGCTTTTTATGTAATCACCGCCTTCATCTGCAAGAAGGCTGCAGATCAGTTCAAAGCCTACTGATATTTCTTTATAAAAATTTACTTTTAGTACCTTAAAATCAGGCTTATCAAGCACACTATATCTTGTCGTTATACTTTTATATTTTTCAAAGATTGCCGTCCCCTCGTCTTGTAAATTTGCATTGGCATATTCGCCATTCATATCGAAGATAATTTGTCCTACTTTATATTTAGGCAATCCATTATCCTCAAATTGCATTATAACTTCCGTAGCATCAACTAAATTTGCTGCAACAGAAGTAGATTTTGCTTTATTGCTTATTTCAGTCGTAGATTCAATTATCTTCTTTACAGTATTTGATTTTCCAGTTCTCGTCATACCAAAAAGTGCGGTACGTTTGCCCAAAAAATCACTTGGGCTTATATATACAGGCACATCCGCATGCTTTTCCTGAAAACGACGGCTTGAACTGTATCTTATCTTCCCGATCCGATAATCTGTAGAGCTCCCAATGGAATTGCCATCCCTGAAGTTTACTATCTGCTCGAGAACATTACCAATAGGTTTGTAGGCTACATAGTTATGTGCGCTATAATAATTTTCCACATCGGCTCCAAACTGAATTTTATCTGCTTCGTCTCTAAAGAAAGTGCCCAAAACCCGACATTCCAGACCCGAAAAACTGAAGGTGTATTTTGTAAAGTCATCAAGCTGATTCTTTTTGCCTGAGGTATTTAAATTATCTTTATAATATTCGACCATAGATGCAATAACATCATTATCAGTCGGCAACTTCGCAGGTCTTATTGCTCTAAGTAAAAGGCATTCATCAATGTCATCGTTTTCATTTTCATAAAAAGCAAGTAGAAAAGTTCCCTGCGGAATACCCCCAACCCTTTCTTTCCACGCATCTGTAATTAACAAGTATGCTTTTTCAAAATCAAGGTAAAATGGTCTGCCAATAAACATATCCGGCTTCTTGGCTTCTTGGAATATGTCCACGGTAGCAAGATTTTTAACTTCTTGTGTGAGTCCCATTCATATCTACCTCCTCTTAATTTGGGTTTCTATTGTTGGGTCTTCAAACCGAATAATCGACTGTTCTCCATATTCTTCGCTTGCATCTATGCTTATCCACTTGCGCTTTGCCCGTTCTGCGCAAAATCCTGTGGTATTACTTCCACCAAAAGGGTCAAGGACTAAATCGCCTGGGTCAGTTAGAAATTCAATAAAAAAACTTGCTAATTCAAGTGGCATTCTCGCTGGATGAGGAGTGATATTTCGCTCCTTGCAGGTCCTTGTAAAGAAGTCGTTTGATTGTGTATTGGATATACTAAACATCGAATGAGGTTGGCGCTGTTCCTCATTAGCATCTGGATTCGCCAATTCCAAGACATTATGTGAAATACTCCCACTATTATCTTTTAAGAATGCCTCTTTACTTATTACATGCTCTGATGGTCTTTTACCGGCATTAAATTTTTGTGTTCTTAGTAATTTTTTCATACTTTTGCTATAGGGACGTAACACTTTCTTGTTATCTGCCTTCGGATAATCTGAATTTGCCATCCACCATACATGAGTGAAGCTATCTATTGCACGGATTCGATTTATAGTGACCCATTGTGCTGGGGAAGGTAAGCGCGCTGGATTATAACATATAAACTCCTGACAAAGGCGCAGTCCAGCTCGCTCATTTGAAACAAAGCTCATTAAAGATTTAAGATTTAGCAATGACTGAACTGGTCTTCCTTTTTCCCATGCATTACCCAACTCAATAACAATAGAACCGTCAGGTGTTAAAACACTTGAGAATAACTCTGCAAGACCACTAAACCATCTTAGATAGTCTTCACCCGTTAAATTCCCATATTGTTTCTTATTGTTAAGGGGAAATGGAGGAGATGTCAAGATAAGCTGGACTTTTCCATTTAGTTTCAGTCTGCGAATCATCTGCTCACACTTACCTACATAATATTTTCCATACTCCGTTTTATATAATAAACTCATCGTTTACCCCCAAGACCTGGTGAGATGTATGACTCTAAAGCTTTATTAAGCACATTTCTTTTCATCAGTTCACTCCCTGCATACATCCTATACTCAATACCACTTTGAACTGCTATTTCACGCGCAGCATCTGCTTTTGCTTTTACTACTGCATCGTCAATTTTATCATCACCCTTGACCTCTATAAGTTGGTAGGAACCGTCTGCCATTTCAGCGAAAAAGTCGGGGTAGTATTGACGGATTCTTCTGGATTCGGGGTCGTAATACTGTATCGAAAGGTCACCTTGTTTACTCGTGAACATCCCGGTAAAATACACCTTTTTGACCTTTTCACTTGACACATACTGGAGGAAGCACTCCTTCTCTGGCCTCGAGTCAAAACAGTAGGTATCAGCATGGAAGCTCTTAATCAACTCGCTGGGTTTAAACTGTGTATCAGTGTTCTTCACAACAAGTTCGGGTTTTGCGGAAAATTCGAAATATCCACCTTCTTTTGGCTCTTTCAGAAGGATTAGTTCGTAGTCCTCTGTCTTTATATTACTTGAAACCTCAAAAATGGTGTGGAATATCCGTGGGATAATCATATCATCAAGGATTTCGTTATATTTATTTACAGTTTCAAGAACAGCTTTCTCCCCATCTTTTGACTCCCTCACAATCCGAGCTGCAAGGATACAGGAGATGTTCAGATAGCGAGCAATCTCGCCAGCGAGAGAAAACGCACTATAACGCATCCGCTCTTTTAAATGGTCGATATTCATCTCCTTAACACTCATGTCGTTGGAGATACTATGTTTCTCATACATCACGGCGGCGTATTTTGAGAAATCCGCACCTTTAAGCTCAAAATCTATCGGCGCTGTATAGCCCTTTTCGAAAAGTGTATACTCATGTGAAATACGTTTCAGCTTTATCTTCTGCTGCGGTGGAATAAACCTGACCTTATAACGCTGCGGCTTGTCACCACTAGACTTTGACATGTCCTTGATTTCCATATTGAAGTTCTTATTGAGTTCATCATCAAGGATGTCGTAGTTCTCTTTTGAGAGGAACACTGTGGCTGTCAACTGCTCGGAGGTAATCTTGCGCAGACAGCGCATCGTCGCTTGGAGGACGAATATTTTAGACTGTGGGCTCCGGTACATCGCAACTCCAAAAAGCGAACGGCAGTTCCATCCCTCACGTCCTTTGCCTACAAGAATGAGTATCTGTTTCTGGCTGCCGATTGTCCCCGGTACATCGAGGTCATTGAAATTCCGAATATCCTCGTTCTTTGTTATCTTCTCATCACCGACGTTTACCAGTATCTTTGAAGATGGTACGCCCAAGTCGGCGAGAATTTTTTCCACAATCGGGCGAACCTCCTCATCAGCTTCTTTTATTGTCGTTGCAAAAATCGCCAGTTTAGGTGGCAAACCTTCAAACATTCTACAACCGTATTTCCCCCAGAAGGCTGTGATAACAGTGCGTAGGAACTCCTTGCTCTTAATATTATCAAATGCTTTCAGGTCGGCGTCCTTAAGGAAACCGTTTTGGATTGACTCCTTTAAGCCATATGCGTAAACAACTTCCGGTAAAAGCTGTTTATTCACATAAGGTGTTCCGGTGTAGTTATAGCAGGCAACAATTGACGTGCTGTCAGCAAGCATATTGATAGTATCGCGAAGACTCGTTTTCTGACCGCTTGTGGAGCGTATCTGTTTCTCCAAATCTGCACCAAATAGGTGGTGCGCCTCGTCCACATATACACCAAGCTGATTGAGACGGCATAGCTTCTTGAAACGCTGATTTTCCATCAGAGTGGAATCATCATTGACATCATCGTCCTCATCATTCCCACTATATACAGAGGATAGAAGTGAACCTTGATTAAATAAGACGTCGGCTGGCTTATCTTCTTTGCGCTTCTTCTTTACTATAATCTTTTGTGTATTCGAGATAATAATATTGAAATCGGAAGCGTCAAGTGTATGAAGCGTCGTCCCACTATCCTCGAGAAAATGAAACTTTATGTTAGCATCGAGTACCCTCGCATATTCCGGTGGCACGACCTTCGTCTTGTCGAACGTGATAATTTCGCGTAGCGACTGAAGGACAGTCTTATCAGGGGCGAATATAAGTGCATTGTGGCAAAACCGTTTATCTTTAGGATATTTGTATGCTAAAAGAAACTCATAGAATATACAAGTCGCCATCAGTATGGTTTTCCCCAACCCCATCGTCAGAGCGTAGATGTAGTTTGGGTATTTCTCTGTATATTTCTTCATCTGTTTAAAGAGAATATCGGTCTGCTTCTCGACCGCTCCGGGCAAGAATACAGTCTTCCCACTCATTGTCTGGACGAAATCAAAAATCGTGTACTGCCCATCCCTATTGACAGCGTAATAAGAAGCATCCGCAAACCTGTCACGGCGGTTGCGCCAATCATCGAACATTTCATAGACCTGCGCATTTCCCATAAACTCCTTAATAAAGATATAAATCTCCAGGGCTTCAAATTGTGGTAGACGTAGAAATGCTGTTGGGTTCTCCTCACGGTCATTATATGCAAGGAACTTCCTCGTCAGTTCATTATACCGTGAGCGGATTTTTCGGCGGTTTACCTGATAGTAGTATTTTAATTGTTCATAAAAAGCAAAATTGTCAGTTGTTTCAATAGACATCATCTCACCTCTGTTTCCAAAGACTCGGAGAGTAAGTCAGTTATCTTTACCTTAATTGTTCCAACTCCTTCAGGGATGTCATAGATACCTTTCACAATATTCTTCTTTCCTGGCACATCAGTCACCGTCGGCTGCATGACAACTCCGTCATAGTTCCAGTCAATCATTACGGACTCGACGAGCTGGCGCCAATCTTCCACATACTCCTTCTGGAGGGACAGCTTCTGCATTAGGTTCAGCGGATAGAACGCACGGATAGCAAGCCGACCGTCCTCGATGGCTATGTCTGCCTCTGACTCACGTTTCAGTTGGAGGTCTGCCTTATCGCGAAGAATATCGACAATTTCGATGTCGAGTTTATATTCGGAGAGTGCCTTTTCAAGGGAAGCCTTCAAGTCAGGCTCGTGGCCCATACATACAATCGTAATCCTCTCCACTGGTTGGTTTGGGTTCTCATCTTTTCGCTTCTCATATGTTTTATATGGTAGATTCGCCTTGAGTTCTTCCAAGTCAGCTTTAGTTGCGATTCGGTTGACAGGCATAATCTTTACCATACGCCCGTCCAGTTCACCATCCCACACATCACGCTGAGGGAAAGACTGAATCTCTAAGGCATCAATCAGGAGATCGCGAGCCTCGACGGGGTTGCGAAAGAACTCGTAATTGTTAACATTGTATACCTCAAAGCTGGTAAACGGCATAGCTTCGGTCAGAACAGTGCTTTCTGTTTCTTCGTTCTCCTCATTATCTCCAAGATATTTACCTGATTCCTCGGCAGCCCTCGAAGCATAGCCGTGTTCAGTAGTATACTCGATTTTACTCAATTTTTCTTTCTTATTGCTCGCAATCATCGTTAGTTGCTCTGGCTCAGTAGTCCGCAACTCGACAGCAAGGGAGATGAGGCGTTTCGTTGTGATTTGTATAGCCCCAAGGTTAATGTCTGCACCAATGAAACGTCGCCCCAGTTTCATAGCAACGGCTTGCGTCGTGCCACTGCCCATAAAACAGTCGAAAACAAGGTCTCCGGGGTTGGAACTTATGCGAATTATACGGTCAAGCAAATCTTCAGGTTTTTGAGTTGGGTAAGCCAGGGATTCCTTTGCTTGTGAATTGATAACATAAATGTCTCCCCAGTAATTTTGAAGGGGTTGCCCTTCATAGTCATCAAGGAACGTTTTACGCCGTATTCTCTGGGTTTTTTCTGGCGGGAAATAGAGTTTCCCTTTGGCATCCCATTCCTCCATAGTTTGACGAGAAAATGCCCACCCTTTTTCAGGAGGCTGATAGCCTTTATATTCGTAAATCAATGACGGAGTAGCCGTAGCTGAGGGATTTGTCACGGGGTCGCGACTATATTTTCTGCCATCTCCATCATCGTAGACGAATCTCTGTCTGATATACTCTTGAACTTCGGGGGTATCTTTTGTTTTTATCGCATTAAATTTATACGTACCATTATTCTTGCAATACAAGTAAATAGTGTCAGTAAGTTGCCCTAAAGACTTAAAGTTGTTCAGTGCACCTCCACGCCTTTTCCAAGTTATTTCATTAATAAAATTATCCATCCCGAAAACCTCATCAAGAAGGCAACGAAGATATTGATTTTTGTGATAATCGCAATGCAAATAGATGCTACCTGTTTCTGATAGCAATTCACGCAAAATGATAAGCCGTTCATACATAAACTGGAGGTACTCATCGTTTGTCCAAATATCACCGTATTGTTTTTCCTCGAACGAAGAACTATCACTAGTGACAGTTTGTCCACGGAGCGAAATCTTTTTCTTGTAGTCCGCTTTGGAATCAAATGGTGGGTCAATATAGATAAGGTCAACTTTACCACGAAACTCATTTAGAAGATGACTCATCACTTGGAGGTTATCACCCCAGTAAATCTTATTAATCCACCCGTCCTGTTCCTCACCGTACCGCTCACGAAGCTGCGCAGGGAAATATTGCGTAGAGCGATATGGGCGTTTTCCCGTCCAACGCAGTTCAGGAAAGCCCTTTATCGTTGGACGTTCATTAAATTCAAAAGTAAGTTGTTCTGCCATTATTAAAAGACCTCCAAGCTAATTACTTACCACAATAGAAACGGAAATCGCAATCTCTGCATGTCTTCGGAGAGGAAGACCTCTGTCCATATTCTTTCCTCAGGATTTTATGAACAGTATCATCGAAAGCTTGAATCGTCGCATCCACTACAGTCTTCTGATACGGATAGCTGATAGTCGGAACTCCACCATCCTCCCCAGTGTAATAAAGATGCATCTTGCTGACCTTCTGGCCTGTCCGCTCCTCCACGAGGTGAGCATATACCCGAAGTTGTCGGCGGTAGTGTTCGAGTTGCTCCGCATCTTTAAAAATATCAGGCTTCTTCTCGGACTTGAAGTCTACAAGTTCAACTGTGTCCCCCTCGCCCTTTATTAGGTCAATCTTGCCCTCAATTATATAGTCAGGCTTCACAAGGCTCACATCCACCTCGGCATCCTTCAACGTATGCCATTGGCCTTCCTGCCGCTCCGCATAGCGAAGTACCTGCTGCAGGGCGGCATTCTTTTGCGGCTCTGCAAGGTAGGTCCGCTCGCTCTTTGTGAGTGATGTGTAGTTCGTATCGAACCATCCTATGATGTTCTCGGGGCTGATTAGGTGTTCCGCATGCCGGAGTGCAGCACGGTGAATGTCCTCAATCGTCTGATGAACAAGCATACCAAATAACATAGCGTTCACACGAACAGGTGCGAATTCCAGTTCTTTATAGAACTTATACTGAAGCGAGCAGGTTTCGTAGACGGTGATGTGGGAGGTGAAAGAGAAAGTAGCTTTTAGATTAACGTTCTTCACTCCTTTGAAATCAAACTCGGAAAGGTCAAACATTTCTCCATCTGCATCATATAAATCCTCATATACCTCACGAAAGTACATACTCGGGGTGCGCTTGTCTTCGTTGCAGGTGAGGACAAGTAAATCCTGAGCACGAGAGAACGCCGTATAGTAAAGCCTCCAATAGTCAAAATACTTCGTCATCTCATATGGTTCGAACGCTGGGCGTTTGAAGTATTTATCTTCTACAGCCTCAATGAGGTCTTTATATGCTTTTCGGGGAATATTGCCAAGTGAATCCACGAATACAATCGGGAACTCCATTCCCTTCGACTGGTGAATCGTCAGAAATGAAACGCATCCGCTCGGAGCATACTCCGCATCGTCCTCATACTCAGAGATACCACCGTCGAATAGCAGCCTCAGATAAAGGTTAAAGAACCGCTCTGTGTTTATATCGATGTATTTTGTATTAAAAACGTCTATACGGTGTAAATATTCGAATTTCCCGACTACCTGTGTAAAGAGCGCTATGTTCCGAGCCGGGCGTATATCTACCACACCGACACGTATATCTGTACCGAGGATGTGTGAAAACGGTGCGAACTCAAACATCTGGTAAATCAGACCTGAATATGCATAATCTGTCGTTTCCTTCAGGTTTGCATGAATTTTCCCGCGACGACGTATCCAGTTGCGGAGATCTGCCGATTCAGACTTCTGAAGGTAGGCGTTTGCTGCCATTACACAGCCACGGTAGTATTTATAGTGCTCAGTTTGGAGGAACTGATATTGCTCTTGCTCAAGCCCTATAACATATTTAGGGAACATCAGCATCAGGCAACCTATCATCAGCCTTATCTCGTCCCGCTGAAAGAACATATCTGAACGCGGCGAATAGACATTCACTCCATTATCCTCTAAGTAGCGGGCGAGTCTTGTGACACGCTCGTGCTTTACGGAGTTGAAGAGGAACGCTATCTGGTTGTAATCATTCAATTTCCCGGAACTCATCAATTCGGAGATGAACAAAAGTATCTTCTCACGCCATTCCTCCTCGTCCTCCACGCTCGCCAACTTCACAACTGCTGGGCTTTTAAGGGTGGATTTGTCATGCGGCTCTATCGTCTTGTCATAACGGAACTTATTCCATCGGAAGCGAAACCGAGCACCATCGGTCGTCACCATCCAATTATTATAAAAATCCACGATGTCACTGTTCGAGCGATAGTTCACCACAAGTGGAATGACATTGCATTCTCCTTTGGTGAACTTTGATGGAAACTCAAGTATGTTTCGGATAGTTGCGCCTCTGAAACGGTACAGACCTTGGTCATCGTCGCCTACTACACAGATATTATTGTGACTGCCGCCAATGAGAAAAACTATCTGCTCCTGAATGTAGTTCGTGTCTTGGTATTCATCTATCATTACATACTGAATCTGTTTCTGGATTTCGGCAAGGATTGAGGAGTTGTTTTTTAACAGCCAGTATGCCTCTGTCTGAATAGCAGAGAAATCCATCAGGTTATTCTCCAAGAGAACCTCCTGATAGATTTCGAGTATATTCCCCAACGCAGCTATCTGCTGGTCTGGGTCTGATTTCAAATCAGCAGGGTCTATTAATTCCTCAGAGAGGTTGTTTACAAGTTCACATATTTCGCCTGCCTGTCGCCATGCTCCGGTGTTCGACAGCACTCCATCAAAACCGGTGATGTGGCGGAACTTATGAATGCTCTGGAACACTGTATAACTCTGGTCAAAGTCGTCCAAAGTACGGTAGTTTTTCTTGAGACGGGTATATTCGAGATGCTCTTTTATTATCCGCAGACATAGGGAATGGAACGTCCCAATATACATTTCGTTTATGTTTACAATGATGCCACGAGCGGCGAGTTCATTCGTGATTCTGGTTACAAGCTCCTTGGCGGCTTTCTCGGTGAACGTTGCCATCAGTATTCGCTCCGGCTGAACGCCTTTCTCCTGAATCAAATAGATAGCACGCTGAACGAGGGTATAGGTTTTTCCCGTACCCGGTCCTGCCGTTATTAAAACCGGCCCCTCGACGGTCGAAATAGCAAGTTTTTGTCCATCATTTGCATTTCCAAAATTAAACATCTTTTCCCTTAAACATTATTTGTCAACATATTTTCCTAAAAATATTTTTACTAGGATATTTTCCATAATATATTGTACAATAAAAGTATTTAATGAACAAGCTGAGAAGCTAAGCACATTGGATATACAAGCTTTTCCCCATTATATAACAACTCTCCAAATCATCAAAAATTATTTATTAGACGTTGTGTATCTTCAGCAGAATAAATAAGCCGATATAATTCATCTTTATCTTCACTTGAACGGTAAATAGTAATGTTTGATAAATACTTCTCCTTTGCGTTTATCGCTTTGCTTATGGGATTATTACTTTTAAATATCCAATCACCTAAAATCTTTGGTAACGTAAACGTAAGTTGGTATCTACGATTATAGTAATCTACCGGTCTAATATACCATCTTCTACCCCCATGATCATAGGCACTCCAATGAATTGTAACCTTATGAGTCGGGTACTCTTCGACATATGATCTAAAATCGTTTACATCATCTGCTTTAAGAACCAACATAAACGGTCCATTAGCCATTCCGACAAATAGTTCATTATAATGATTTAAGAACGAAATTAACTCGCCAAGAAAATTGTCAAGCAATATACCTTCATCTTGACCTCTCCAATACTGATTTTCTATTACACTTACTGGTAAAGTTCTTAATTGCTGCCTTATGAACATTCTCAATTGAGTAATAAAACTATTCCTAGACAGGGAATCATCTTCGTTTTCTACTGTGTTATCATTAGTTACAGCAACATCTTCTCTTGTAGCATAATACTGAATAATATTATTTGCTGCTTGTTCTATCATATTTCTCAAATCGGTGAACTCAGGCCCACTTAAATCTATTAAAGATATCCTATGAGCAATAGCCATCTTTATGGCGTCCTTTGAAAATCCTGATGTAGAAAACAAAGCATAATTATAGTTGTATCGCTTAATCAAGATACCTGTTTCTCTCATAGGTGAAAAATTTTGATTCAGGTCTTCTATTATACCTACAGCACTCCTTACTACATCTATCCCTGTTTTTGCATTACGGAATTTGGCCTCAATAAAAAGCCTTATTGGGAAAGTAAATGTTGGTATCCATGAAAGCTGTCCGAGAACATCGACTTGGTGCTCCCCACCTCTACCAATAACCACAAGTCCATTCCCTCTTTTTTGGAGTTCTCTCTCGTCTTGACTTTTATCAACCAACAACGTATATCCTGTATTCTTAATCAAATAAGCCAATGCTTCCTCCAATAAATATCCCCTCAGTGCTTCTTTTGATATTCTCATAAATCCCCCTATACATTACATTCATGAAATTTATTCTAAACAATATTATGGTTATTCTTTTTTATCATCAGTTTCTTGAGTCTCATTGTTTTTTTGCATCTATAACTCCCCCTTGTGCATATTTAACTCATACAACATTATTCTACATAAACTTCCTAATTCCTTCATTGTTACCTAATTTTTATGTAAAAACATTAACTTAATAATATTGTAATTAGTGCATATTCAGGTAAATAGAATAGTATGCTTGATACTTATTAACTGCTTTTATATGTTATCCCTACCTTGTGAATGATATTTGTACAAACCTACACCGATGTCGATCAAAATTATAGATGCTAACACTCAATTTTGCCATAACTACTCTTAATGAACTATTATTAATTAGTTTAGTTTGCTGTTAGTTGACAAGTTGACTTTTTCATATAAAACAAAATGTCGGATTCACGTTTACATATCAAGTATTTTAAAGTCTTATTGGAGTCGTCAACCAAAGTCGAATTATGATCTCATTCTTACCATGGATGCTCTGTAGAGTATAAATCTGCGCATTACTACATCAAACTTCACCCTTGCGGGTGTTTTCGGCAAGATGGCAGAAGCAAATTATCTGTTTTAACAGCTGTTAATCTCATGAATTTTAGATACATATTTGCATCACTTCGTTCAATGATATGCTAAGCATAGTCCGAAATTCCAATGGCACTTTTGCGATTTCCATTTGTGCCTCAGAAGGTTTGTATAATAAAGTACCCAATTTTAATCATCAAATAATCATTTTCCATTGCAAGTTACTATGCATTAATTGGTATAGTTTAAACCTATTTGTCAAACTCCCACGCCTTAACTTGCCTACCCTTTAGCCACTGCAAATATAAGTCTTGCAATAAAATGGTTATCAATATATAATTATTACATAATATTACAATATTATTACATAACTTGTAACGAAATTTCGTTTTATGGGAGGACATATGTTTTTACGAAAAAAGCTGTCAAAGAACATAGCAAAGATCTATGAGAATCCCGAAACTAACGAAAGGTATGCTCTTTTAGCTCTTAATGGAGAAATGAAAGACAAAATTCTTGCAAACCTAAAAAATAATTATATGGTTCAAGGCGACCATATTAGTAATGGAGGTGAAGTATCGAAATCATGTATTCCTGGCCTTCTTGCTTGTGGAGGCGCATCATTAGGTATTAGTGCTGCTGCATCTGGTTCTTTATTTATGGCAACTGCTAACTCAGCTACATTAATGGCAATAGGAAATGGCGTAGGAAGTGCTGTCATGGGCGCAGGGGGAATAGTTGCACATGCTCCATTTATACCAGTATCAGGTGCTATAATGCCTGTTGCATCTCCATTATTGGCATTTCAATTGTTATCTACCATAACGATGATGCAGCAGTTTAAGCCTATCAATGAGCGGCTCATAAAAATAGAAAAGGCAATAAATCGTGTAATTCAGAGGAATGAAGCTGAGTATATTGGTGAATTGTTTTCTGCTATTTCACGCCTCGATATTCTTGAGGATGAATTATCTGTAACAAATAAATTTACGCAGGAGATGATAATCAGACTATCTTTAATTGAGAATAACATTAATCCTATTCTTGAAAGATACAAGTACTTATATGAAGCGCAAGCATTTGATACCGGACTAACTAGTGATGACCTAGCATATAACAGAACTGATGCATATATGTCTATTGTTTTATCGATAGTCGATTTAAGAATTGACATGTTGAGACTGAGACTGACTGTGCAAGAAAATCCTGGGTACTTAAGCCATCTATCTACCAAGATAATAGAAAAAGTAGAACAATACAAGCAGTCATGGAATGATATTGAAAACAGCCCCATAAAAGTTGAACAGATATCAAATAGTTTAAAAGAAACAATATCTGATATGAACTGGTGGCAAAGAAATTGCCCATCATGGTTATTAGGCAAAAGAGAACAAAAAAATGAGATTAAGCAGCAAATGGGTAAATTATCCGAGTTAAATTCTTACCAAAACACCAACGATTTGCTCTCTGCTGCTAGAGAAGCAAAAGAAACGGGAGATGCATTAGTTGCCCAGAAATTGGAGCCCGTTTCATTGATCTATTGGGAAGATGAAACTGGGAAACACTCTTACTATACAAATGACATCATTATAAAATAAGTAAATGTCAAGAGCCTCTTACTGGACTGCTTGATAACTCCCTTTGACACTGTCTGTCAATTTGATTATCCTTAAATATCCCTTGGTAGAGGATGGATCATTTTGAATCAGAACACTGGGGCAATTTGAGCGGGATCAGTGGGTCATCAGCTTTTAAGTTATATCTCCAAATCCATGGATAAGTCCATTATAATCATGAACACCTTTTTGAGCAGCTTTGCGGCTGGCGTATGATTGTTAAAACCCAATTAAAGCCCAACAGGCGTTATATGCAGCCCTGACATTGGTCGGAGTGGTTTACAGAAATTCTTAAAGCACCCCAGTAAAATCAATGGTTTAGGGCATCTAAGTATCAGTATTTACATGCGATTACGGCTACGCAGAATGTCGCATATCGTCCGCTCTGCGATGGTCTCCTTCTCTCCGCCAAAAGTGGATACTTTTATTATTCCGGTGACAGTTGAATTAAAGGATTGCTTAAAATACTCTTCCGTACTTACCCTAAAATATCGCCGCACCGGTTGCAATCCAGGTTGCCACAAGCGCGGTGAATAATCCGCCTAGATAAATTTTGCCTGTCTTTCGGTAAAAATAGGTCATGACGAAAAACAAAACCAGAAATTGCGGCGCGATTACGATCAGAGCGGACATAAACGGTCCTCCGAAAACCGGCATACCAACAGCGTCAAATCCGGGCCCTATACCCAAAATAAACGGCACATATTCAAATAGCGCAACAAAAACCAGCCCGCCAAGCATCAGCAACGAGTTTTTCAGCCACCATACAAGCTGTGTCTTCACAGGCGAAGCATATTCCTTGAGCCTGAACTGGCCGAATAGTCTCACTCCTCCGTTGAAAAGGAAAAATACCGCATAGATTGGCAGGTAAAGGAAGAATTGTCCAAACCGTATCGAAGTAAACGGACGCATGAAAGGCCAAATAAACCTGAATTCAATTCCAAGCAGCGCTAGAACTGTTTTGATAGACCTCTGCTCATAGATAATTCTCCTTTACAAAAGCTTATCCCTTACTTTTTTCTCGGAATAATGATTTCCAGATCACTTATCGGGAATGAACAGCAGGGATGTATATATCCAAATTGTTTATCCGCTTGCCTTCTTCCTGTCTCATTTTCCGGAATGAATACATCCCCTTTCACAAGCAAAGACCTGCAATAGCCGCAAACACTACTCCTGCAGACAGAAGGTGGATTCATTCCTGCCCTTTCCATCGCCACTAAAAGTGACTCGCCTGAGATAGCCGGAATAACCTGAACGGCGCGCCCCATATGTACGGTCATACTGAATGAATGCCCCGCCTTCTCTTTAGGAAAGCCTGCGGTTTCTTCAGCATTTTTGATTTCACCGAAAAGCTCCCATCGAATAAATTTATCCCGTACATTAAGTTTCTTGAGCTCCCCGCGGACAAATTCATACATCGCCTGGGGACCGCTTATGAAAAAGGAACAAATATCAGGATCAACATACTTTCTTATCAGATCCGCAGTTATAAAACCGTGCTCACAGCTATCATATTCCTCATCCGAAAGAATATGTATTACTTTTATCCTGCCGTTTGAAGCTTCTTCAAGCAGCTTGAACTCTTTATCAAACACAACATCATTAATTGTCCTACAGCCAAAAAATATAGTCAATTCAGAATCAAGAGTCCCATCTACAATAGCTTTTGCCATGGAACGAAATGGCGTTATTCCGCAGCCGCCTGCAATACCGGCTATTTTACGGGAGTCTCTTATGGCATTGTAATAAAAAAGGCCCTGTGGATCTCCGCATTGAACCTTTGATCCCACTTTCCAATTCTCCCATATATAATTGGATACAAATCCTTCGTCATTTCTTTTTACTGTTACCTCATAATATCCCTTCAAGGCTTCAGAAGGTGAAGAAGATAACGAATACGGCCTCGTGACGGAAGCTCCCTCAATTTCAAAAGAAAAGCTTACGTACTGACCGGGACGGAAGATGGCAAGCTCCTTACTGCCTGAGCTGCCGTCGGGAATCAATCGGAATGTTCTTACGTCCGGCGTTTCCTGAGTTATTTCACGTACCTCAAGATATTGAACCTTCGGATGAAGCCTGTCTGCAAGCACATTTACCGGAGGTGCGGCATCTACCGGAGTTGACGGGGCAAGGGCGATCCTCTTTTTCCTGGAGGGAATCAGTTTTTTAAAGGCAAGCAAGTCTAAAAAACCAACAGGTCTTATTTTTACATTCAGTTTTTCATTTTTCATATTCCCTTTACCTCCCCAAAATATTTGTAGGAAAGCAGACCAGCCAGTTCTCCTGACTGCAATGAGCTTGAGTAGCCGTGACACCTCACGCCAAAGCCACCTGCGAATTCCAGGCCCTTTATGTATTTTTCATCATTTAAGCACATTAGCCTTGGCAGGATTGAATCCCAGGGTATTGGTTCATAACCGTAAATGCTTCCATTGAAAGCTCCTGTGTAATTTGCAAAGGTCACCGGCGTGGCTGCTTCAATTTCTTCAATACTGTCCCTGATCCTCACTCCCAATGCCTTTTCAAACTCATCGATAACTTCTTCCGTAATTCGGTCTTTTACTTTATGATAATCCTTCGGTTCAACCCCTGCCCAACAGTCGCCGCTAAACAGTGTAGTCATCGACAAAATAGTGGTGCCATCCGGCGAGCAATCAGGGATAGCATTGTTCAGACATACGACTGCCTGCCCGACAGGCCTGTTGAGTGTATGAAAGGCTTTATAAATACTATTTGTATCAGGTGTACTATAAACAAAATAACTGTATTCATTAATGCCAAGCTCCTGAGGACTTTTATCAAGGCCAAGGTAAACAACAAATGCAGAAAATCCTACTTTTCGTGCGTTGCATGTTTTATATGCAATGGCGGGCACTTCTTCCTTTGGATAAATCAATTGGTTGTATACCAGATGCGGGTTAGCGTTTGATACAACAATGCCGGTTTTTATCCTGCCACCCTTATCTGTTTCAACACCAATTACCTTTCCGTCTTCAACAAGTATTTTTTCAACGGCTGTGTTGTACTGTATCTCTCCTCCAAGCTCACGGATTTTAATATCGAGTGCTGCGGTATAGCCGTGTGAACGATACCTTGGAATATAAGCCGCCTTTGTCAGGTATCTATGAAACATCGCTCCAAAGATTGTAAAGCTCATATCCTTCACACCAAGGCCGATATAGCACCAATAAGCAGTAATTATTTTTTGCGCCCTATAAGGCATTTTCAGTGAATGAAGCACATCCTGAACGGAATACGGAGCCGTTTTTAAGAAGTTGGAATACTTGTCTAGAAGCACATTCTTATCAGCATTACCCTTTGATCCGGCAATGTAGGCCAGAGCGTCAACCACCTCGCCGCATAGTTCAATAAATCGTGTAACGGAAGGTGTCGATCCCGGAACATAACTCTCCATCTTTGAGATAAACTCATCAACACCGAAAGGCATCACTGCATCTAGCCTTCCACCCTTTTCATCGGGAATGATAAGACGATAGGCCTCCGGAACTCTGATCCAATCGAGGTTTAGGCCAATCTTGTCTTCCAGAAGCTTGCGGACATTGCCCTTGTCTTCCATTGGCCCAAAATCCGAAATTTCATGAAGCGAAGGCTCGAATTCGAATCTGCCCCTTACGAAGCTTGTTGCAAATCCGCCCGGCAGATTGTGCCTCTCAAGCAACAGTGTTTTTAACCCTTTCCCTGCAAGTGTGGCTGCCGCTGTCAATCCACCGTTTCCGGCTCCGATAACTACGGCGTCGAATTCTGAATTAAAGTTGTTAGATGTCATAGAGTCAACCCTCCCTTTAATAAAATGGTAAGTTGTTATGACTGTTAAGAAGAGGCAAGTTGTTATGATTGGCAAGCTGTCATGATTTCCATTTTTTTATTGTATCATAGTATAAATTTGTTGCAAATATGCATATATAAAAGGCCGGAGTTCCGATGTTTTGTAAGAACACGAGATATCCGGCCTCAACACAGCTAAAAATGCTCTGTGCTGCTTTTATGTCAAACTGTATTTTAGTAGAAATAAGTCTATTTTATTCTGCACAAATCGTAAATTCCATAATATAGTTTTGTGCTTTCACCCTTTCGCTATCCGGCAGGAAGGTGCTCCAGCCCATATCACTGCCAATACCGCTGTGAGCAGCATCAATATGCAAATAACATTCTTTCCTTCGTATTAGTTCATGATCGTGTTTCGCATTTTTGTAATCCTCAATGGTATTGTGGTGTACATCAAAATGGAATGGAACGAGCGAAGCTATTTTTATTGCTCTGCCTTCGCCATTTGTTAATGTTAACCAGCGTGTTTCCTCATGTCCGCCGTTTTCCGAAGGAGGTATAAAAGCAAAATGTTCATTTTCAATATTGTTTTTAAACACTCCCAGCTTTGCTGAATGTTTTCTGTCTCTATAATTTTCCACCGGACCGCGCCCATAATACTCCAGTGTCTCAAAGCCTTCAGGCAGAACCATTTCCACACCCACTCTTGGAAGATGTTGCAGAGAGGAAGCTATATTGAATGTTGTCTGAACTTTGATTTTTCCGTCTCCGCTGATGGTATAAGCTGTGAATATCAATATTCCATAAGAGTTGCACGTAAACTTAACCTCTCTTATAGTTTCTATCACAGCCTTTGTATTTCCTAAAGCCTCAGCCTTGAATTTTTTTAATGCCGGTATTGTATTTTTATCATCAAATACTTCCCAAACAGAATACAATCCCCAGCCATCTTCTGCGTCTATTCCCGACCATGGTCTGGTAAAACACTCGACAGGCCCATTTACAATGTATTCCACGCCCTTTCTCAAATAGGAATTGATGGCACCTGTCGTTTTATCAAAAGTGACCTCAAAATCAGTTCCTTCTACCTTAAGTAATTTTTCCTGTTCTTTTATATCGACAATATCTTGTAAATCATCAGCAGCATTAAGGTTATACTGATTCTCTCCGCCGTCCAGTCTGAACTGATAACAAGCCAATTCATAACCAGCCTGTGCAAAACAAGTATCTATAGCATATTTAACGGAGAATTCTACATGATATTCCGCATTCACCTTCTTTTCCAAATCTGCAGAGAATAAAATCGTAGTATCATCTCCCGCTTTTAGATAAGGAAGCTCAAGTAAACCGGTTTTAACAATATAACCATTTTCTCTAATGGCATAGGATACCTCATAGTTTTTTGTGTCTAAAACCAAATTACGATTCTTTATACGATATTTCCCATTATTCTCATCTAAAGTCCAAGGATTTTCAGGATTTATTTCCTCAAAAATAATGGGACAGTAAATGTGCTTAACTTCCAATGCCACCGGTTTTATGGTGAGATCCGGCAGAACAATACCATTATTGGTCATAAAGTATGGACATTCCCAGTCCTTCTCGTTATCGTCAAAATCTCCGCCATAAGCAAAATACTCTTTCCCTTCAGCAGTCCTGGCAACCAGACACTTATCCTGCCAATCCCAGATATAGCCGCCCTGGAACCGTTCATAATTCTCAATTAATTCATAGAATTTATACATGCCACCGCCTGCATTGCGGATTTGGTACAGGTATTCAACCAGAACGATCGGACGAGTATCTTTTGTGTCAGTCAGCATATGCATGATATACTTTTGAGGGGCATACATATTACCCCGTACATCCGAAATGTTTTTTCCAGGTCTTCCTGCTTCATATTGGCAAAGACGCGTAGGATCATATTCCTTTATCCAGCCTGCCATGCCTGCATGATTTGCCCCAACTCCACTTTCATTTCCCAAAGACCAGGAATAGATGGACGGATGATTTTTATGTGTTAGCACCATTCGAATTGCCCGTTCTAAAAAATTCGTTCCCCAAGCAGGGTTGTGAGTTAGCGCCCCTTCCACTCCATGGGTTTCCAGATTACATTCGCAAATAAGTAGTAACCCCCACTCGTCACATAAATCATACCAAATGGGATCATCAGGGTAATGACAGGTTCTCACAGAATTAATGCCCAGCCTTTTCATAAGCTTAATTTCATCTATCATGTGCTTCACTGTCACGGTACGTCCTCCATACGCTTCATGCTCATGCCGGTTGACCCCTCTGACAATAAGCCTCTTTCCATTTAATAAAATAACTCCGTTCACAATTTCTATTTTTTTAAACCCTATTCTGCAGCTTTCAAAATCTACATTTTCACCCTCAGGTGAGATCAATGTTATAATCGCTTTGTATAAAGCAGGCGTTTCAGGCGTCCACTGTCTGATATCCTCTACTTTAATCTGAATTCTTGCTGTATTGGCAGTAGGTTTTTCGTATGCTCTGTATTCTGCTTGCGGGTTTATATCAGAGGTTACGCTGGCCAATAACTGATCCTCCATATCTAAAATATCCAATTTAACCTTATAATTCGCAAAACCATTAAACCGATTTATAACCACATCAGCCTTTACCATACCAAAGCCATAATGCAGATCCGGGATAGCATCTATTTTCCAATCAACAATTCTTGCCTTGGGCTTTGCATAAAGATATACAGAACGAAAAATGCCCGAAAGGTACCAGTAATCCTGATCTTCAAGATATGTGCTGTCAGCAAACCTCATGACCTGAACTGCAATAGTGTTCTCACCTTCACTTACAAAAGGAGTAATGTTAAATTCACTGGGCAGCTTACTATCCTGTGAGTATCCAACTTCTTTCCCATTAATCCAGAGATAGAATACTGTTTCAACACCTTTGAAGTAAATAAAAATCTCCCTATCCAACCAGTCACTTGAGACATTGAATTTTCTAAAGTAACATCCTGTGGGATTCTCCTCCGGAATATATGGAGGATTGGGTAAACCGCGAACCCCTTCTGTGTTTTTGGGATAGATAATATGTTTATCCTTGCTGTAATGATTCCATGGGTACATTGTATTGGTATATATCGGTTCTCCATACCCTTGAATTTCCCAGTTTCCCGGTACCATAATCTCATTCCAGTCAGAGTGATCGTATTCGGACTTCCAGAATGGGTCTACCATAGTAGGCTTCGAGTAATATGCAAATTTCCAGGATCCATCCAGGCATTTCGTCCATTTTGAAATAGTCTGATTACATGATGCAGCTTGCTCTGCGTTTTCATAAGCCCCCCATTGTGAATGGGACTGCTCTCTGTTAATAGATGTAACGTCTATGTTCTCCCAGTCATTCTTTGTATGAAATTTTTGAAATTGATTCATAGAAGCATCTCCTTAATAATAATTGCGAACATGGTTCGTTCTATATACGTGTAAAGATTCTTGATCCTTTTGCTATTTCTTGCATTATATTCTGATATCTACGCTTATTATAAAACTGTTACACGCAAAATGGAATTTGCAATATTGCTCAGACTAATATAATATATTGCTATTATGAGAGTTGCATTTGCCGTTTAACGGAGGTAGCCGCAATGACTGTAAATAATAATTTTTACGAAAAGATGTCTTTTTACACCCCGCCTGATATTATAGGAAGAGAGTCTCAAAATGATATTTTGTCTAATCTTTTGCTTTCCTGGGCAGGCTGTTATGTGAAGGCATTCGGTCATATTGTGAACAATAGAGTTCTTGAGGACTATGTTTTAATTTATTGCGTTGATGGTATGGGTTGGCTTCATCTAGGTGGAAAGCGTTGGACTATAAAAAAAGGAGATATCTTTGTATGCCCTCCAAATATTTTGCACTCCTATGGAGCAGATGACAAATCTCCCTGGACTAAATACTGGATTCATTTTAGAGGCAAAAATGCAAATTCTTACATGGCAATATTGGGACTCACTATTGACTCACCTATTCTTCATATAGGAGAGAATACAAAAATTTTATCCTGGCTGCAAGATATCTTTAATATTCTAAAGACAGGTTATACGCAGAGCAACTTGATTTTCGCCACTTCTTATCTCAACAATATTTTGAGCTATATTAACAGCCTATCCATGAACAAATTGCTAAGTAAAGCAGAAGATATGAGCATGGAAAAGGTGATTACCTATATGTTGGACAATATAAATGTTGACTTATCCCTCGATCAGTTGTCCATTTACGTAAATATATCCAAGTACCATTTTGTTCGGCTGTTTAAAAATAAAACCGGTTATACCCCTATTGATTACTTTAATCGATTAAAGATTCAGAAAGCCTGTGAGCTTTTAGAAACCTCTTCGGCAAAGATTAACACGATCTGCTCTTCACTGGGATTCAGTAATCCATATTATTTTTCAACATCCTTTAAAAAAATAGTAGGCATATCACCTCAAAGCTATCGCCAGATATACAGTCATAAATGATTTGGATACACAGGCAGCACAACTTAATGCGCTTTTCAAGGAGCTGAACCTGAAACACCTTGTTCCACATGTCGAGGATTTGCTAGTATCGCTGTAAAATCCTCTACGACCTCGGATGCCGTACATCAATCGGCTTTATTTGATAAGGATTCATAAAAGCTATTGCTAGAACTGTTCAGATTTATATATAGTCCAAACATTCTCTTGATATTGGTCGGCACAATTGCAATTTTTGCTGCCTATGCCATTTCCTACTCCTTTAATGAAGGCATATCCTTACTGGCGGCAAAAATGATAAGCTTGATAAGCTGCAAAGAAGTGAAGTTGGAGCCGGTAATGAGAATGGGTACGGATTGAGAAACATCAACAGAAGAATCCGTCTTCACTATGGAGAGGAATTTGGACTTGAGTTTTCAAGCAGGTATGGAGAAGGTACCAGTGTAAAAGTACGTATTCCTGCTATCTATAACAATCAAGGGCCGGTATAAATCTCATCTGTAATTTAACACAGCTACTTTGTCGGCATCCAAAAAGGATACAAGCATTCACTAATACTATTGTAAAAGCTGCAGAAGTTGTTGAAAATATGACTTCGTCTACAACAGAAGACAACACTAATGATATAATAGTATACATAACTGACACAGGTGAAAAATACCACAAGGATGGGTTCCGGTATCTATCAAAAAGCAAAATACCGGTTAAGCTGTCGGAAATAGAAGATAGCAAATATACCCTTGCAGTATATGCAAACCGCAGCAGGATTGGGGGATAGTAAAATGAATGATATAGAAAAGAAGATACAAGAACTTGAAGAAAAAATAGTCGAAACAAAAAAGCGATTCCCATATCATTCAGTACAGCCTTATCTGATTCAAGAGCTGGAGGAACTGGAAGAACAGCTGGCTGAACTGATGAAGTTGAATTGTGATATGGCAAAAGAATAACTTACTCAATGTTTGAAGGATTGAACACTGTTTAGTGTAAATGGTACACTCCTCCAATTGTTTGTTAATAATTACATTGCAGCATAAATCGGGCGACGCCGAGGAGGCTATATGCCATAGCTCAGTCTCTTGACGGCTACGTCCACTTTTTCGTGATTTCTTTGGCGGACAGAAACACTACCTTCCGGATTGAGTCGTCTGTTCATATAAGCGATTCTCTGGAAA
Source organism: Bacillota bacterium (assembly GCA_023435925.1). Classification (GTDB taxonomy): domain Bacteria; phylum Bacillota; class Clostridia; order Acetivibrionales; family DTU013; genus JAEZLF01. The sequence continues at coordinate 13,789 of JAEZLF010000063.1, read as the reverse complement.
CGCACTGTAATGTCACCATAATTCAATATCAGAGGGTTACTCTTCCAACATGTTCTTACATACAGAGATGATTTCTGATTTGTCACTATTATTCCAAATGAAGATAACATCATCTCCCACATTCGGTTCAGCAGAATCATTATTATAGTCTTTACTTAACTTTGCTGGAATTGTTAATTCCCAAAACTTCACATAATAAACATCTCCGTCCACTGCTTCAATGACTCCTAACCTCTTATCTAAAAGCATCAAAAAACCGTCTTTGATTTTTACCTTGCGATATGTAGGATACTCTACTTCAAGCTGCTCTAATTCCTCGTCATTATCACATTCTTCAAATACAGAACTTTCTAAAAATTTTCCATGAACAGAATTGAACAATTCCTTATTAAGTGGCAAGCACATCAACGCATCATAATTTTTACCTTCAGCATCAGTAATCCCAAGCTTATCACAAGTCATAAAGCCTCTTTTGGGATAGTATGTAGGCTCTCCAGTAATAATAATTCCGGAATAACCAGCCTCTTTGGCTAAATGAATGGTCTCTTCAAGCAAATCTTTTCCGATACCGGAATTCTGCAAAGTTGGTTCTATTGCTAATGGCCCAAATGTAACTACGTCATGCTCTGTTTTATCTTCAACAACTTTAGCTTTTGTATAATAAATTGCCCCCGCTACTTTTCCATTCAATTCAGCAACTCGACTGATATTTGGTAAGTAATCCTGCGACTGTCTAATCTTTCTGACAAGAAGATGTTCATTGCATCCCGGACCATGAATATTCCAAAATGCCCTCATTGTCAGATGTTCTATCGCTTTGAAATCAGCGGGTGTTTCCCGCCTGATTATTAATTTATTCATTATTTATTACACCTCGTTCGTCACTAAAATAGTAATTGTGTACCTATAAAAAGACTGCCGTCTTATTGGTAACCAAGAAGTTTAATATCTTATGATCACTCATTATGTATACACTCCTTCCAACTAATACCTGAATTGTAATAAATTTTCTACATTATAACATACCTCTTCTTGTGCGAGTTTTAGCAAATAATTATATATGTAAATATGAAATTAGAAAAGCCCAGGGTACATTAATAAAAATAGTGAATTAGAAACGAAAACCGGATTTTATGTAATCAAGAACTATAATTCATTTTTCCCATTTAATAAAAGGATTTTTGATCAAGTTCGAATTATAGTATTTAGGATCATTTGTTACCTCTTGACCTAACCAGTTTGGGATTGTAAAACTATGTTTCTCATTTGGCAGTTCCAATTCTGCAATTATTAACCCCTTATTCTCTCCCATAAACTCATCTACTTCCCAGGTTAAATCATTAATATTAACTTTATATCTATACTTTTCAAGTATAGGTTTTTCACATAGACATTCAAACATAATTTGCGCATCGCTATAAGGTATCTCATATTCAAATTCTAAACGCTTACAACCCTCCGATGGACCTTTTATAGTGATATATCCTTTCTGCCCTATTATTCTTATCCTTACTATACGATCAGAGCTACTGTTAAGGTAAGCTTGCTTATAGAGAACTCCCTCTGCATTTTCACGATACGACTGGTTAACAACTAAAAATTTTCTTTCTATCTCATATGCCATAATACAACCTCTTTCTGTATTGCACTTTCATTATTGTATATTATACAGGTTATGTCAATAATGTATTTTCATCATACACTGATACACAAAGCGATATCAATTATGGCCCGTAAAGCGGTTAATGGCAAAAGTGTAAAGCTGACACACAATGCAGCAAAGCCAGCATAGGGGATTAAAATAATTTGCTAGGAAACTGACCTTCCACTTTGCTATAATGAATATCCAGTAAGGATCGAGTCCCTTCAAGAAATTCTGTTTTTGCATTTAAGTATTTAAGGTCCTGTTAAGCCACCTGGTGTTATCAAATGCGCCGATGCCGATTTCTGTCACACTATTTGGCAGAGTGACCTCGGCCAGGTCACGACAACCAGATGACCTCATCCTTACCATGGACGCTCTGAGGAGTAAAAATCTGCGCATTGCTGCGTCAAACTTCACACTTGCGGTGCTCACATATCGTCATATGCTCCGCTCCTCAGTGTTCGTTTTCCTTGTACTGCTTGCTTTTTACTCTACATGCTCTGCCGGCAGAGCGCTTCGATTAGGGAAATGGCCATCAGGCGGCACTGTGAGAAGGCCAACAAAAAGAAAGGATAGTCATCTGACTATCCTTTCTTTTTGTTGGAGCCCTCAACCAGAGTCGAACTGGTGACCTCATCCTTACCATGGATGCGCTCTGCCAACTGAGCTATGAGGGCGTGGGCCGTTGCTTGGCTTATGAAGTTGTCGCGGAGCATTTACGCTACTTAATAAAAATAGCACTTCGCCGCCGCTGTAAAACCTGTGGAGCGGGTGAAGGGAATCGAACCCTCACAATCAGCTTGGGAAGCTGATGTTCTACCACTGAACTACACCCGCAAATCTTTTAGTTCAACGGGGCTGGTCGATGACTGTGTCATCTGCTCGCCCATGCGTCCAGGCTGGTCAATGACTGCGCCATCTGCTCGACCATGCGTCCGGGCTGGTCAATGACTTCGCCATCTGCTGGCCTATGCGTCCTAGGCGAATTGTATTATAACACATACGCCCATTGATGTCCATATAAGATGCAAATTTTTTGTCCAATCAGCAGTAGCAATTTTTTCATTCGTTTTACTGCCGGTAAATAATACGTTGTAATCGGCCTGCTGTCGACTGCCGTTTAAAACGTCCGCAATAATTAGCCTGCTGTCAACTTCCGTTTTAACTTCCTGCCGCCGGGCTACCGAATAAACTTCCTGCTGCGATTATCCCACCATCAGATTTCCTAAGCTTCGGCGATCTTACCTTCCTCCAAATACTTCTCCAGCTTGCGTTTAACCCGCTGGAGCGCATTGTCGATGGACTTCACATGTCTGTTCAGGTCAACGGCGATCTCCTGATAGGATCGGCCCTGAAGATACTTGGACAGGACTTCCCATTCCAGGCTGCTGAGGATCTCTCCCATTTTTAGTTCGATCCCGGCAAACTCTTCTCTATTGATCATCAATTCTTCCGGATCACTGACGCTCTCCTCGCTGATGACATCGAGCAGTGTACGATCGGAATCCTCGTCAAAAATGGGTTTATTCAGAGAAACGTATGAATTCAACGGAATATGCTTTTGCCTTGTGGCTGTTTTGATTGCCGTGATAATCTGTCTGGTGATGCATAGCTCTGCAAAGGCCCGGAAGGAGGTGAGCTTGTCCCCTCTGAAGTCTCTGATTGCTTTATAGAGGCCGATCATGCCTTCCTGGATAATGTCTTCCCGGTCTGCACCAATAAGGAAATAGGTCCTTGCTTTTGCACGGACGAAGCTCTTATACTTCGTGATCAGAAACTCGAGGGCTTGGTCATTTCCAGCTTTTGCATCCCGGATGATTTCTTCGTCTACTGTAAGATTATGACTTGGCTGTGCCTCGGCATGTGCATATGACTTCAATTAAACGCCCCCTCTTATATAATGCAGATCCCTGATGTAAATAGGAAGATAATCCAGCGATTACCTCACCTAATTATACGTAACACATTCTTTTATGTCAAGCTGGTGCTTGGCTTCTGCGCAGTTCCCCAAGCTTTTTCATCCGCAGTGGTTGATATTATCCCATTCAATATTTTGTTTTGCTTGTTTGGGAAATAATGTATCGTTAGCTGTCAAACAAATCTTTCTATATAACTATCGACAAAATCATATTCTTTCGTGAACACAATTTTTTTACTAAACCGGATTAATGCATAATAATGATCAAAATGAGGAATGCCGCCAATGCAAGTATTATGCAGATTGATATCGTATTTAATATGAACTGCTTGTTGTTCTCATCGTGATCCTTCATATAGATTGGGATAACAAAAGGAGGCGGCAGAAGAAACATGGTGTATAGCGCTATTTTGAAGGTATTGTCCAGATGAAGGACTTTTTCTATTAAGAAAGTGTTTAACACAAAAGCAATCAGTAAGAGTACTGCGAGCCTTGTAAAAGCTGCAAGAAACGGCTTTTTTATATTTTTTAGGTCAACGCGGAGCTCATATCCAATGACCAGACATATTACCGGTACCGTAATATTTGAAATCAGCTTTAACATTTCCAGAATAGAATTGGACAATGGGAATGATTTTACCGGCCCAATGATTCCCAGGCTTCCAATAAATATGCCCGAAAGGATAGAAAGTATGACAGGGGATTTTATGAATGAGAGCGTTAGTTGTTTTGCATTGGCAGATTCACCGTTAAGTCTCTGCAAATAGCTGACAAGCACAAAGAATACAAAGGTCACCTGACCAAGGTCAATGATTGCAAGCTTATACATATTTTCAGCCCCATAGACGGCGACAAATATGGAATATCCCATCATACCGGCTTCAAATCCACTGAATAATGCCGGAGCATAACGATTATTCAAACCGGTAAAAGTATTAAAGACCATACCTAAAAACAGCATGATACCGCATGTGAAAAATACCGCAATAAAAATTAACAGGTATCTGGCTTCGAAATTTGTTTCGGCAAAGGTTAAGAAAAGTGAGGACGGTAAAGAAATATTCACAACAATCTTTTTTAGTTCATCAATTGTATTCTGTTTAAGAAACGAGGTTCTTTGCAATATATTTCCAAGTATGATCATTAAGATAACAGGCAAGACTTTGGAAACTACTGAAATCGTATCCGTCAATAAACTCACCTCGCATGCCTTACAATAAATGAATACTATTTTATCATGTGCACATTTACATGCTTTTATCAACCATACTGATAAGCGGCAACGGTGATTGGTGCTATTGCCGCAAAATCAGCATCTGATCAGACGAATTATTTTTTACTCCGTTGCCTTAATATCTCATAGGTAACAATCGCTCCGGCTACAGCGGCATTCAATGAAGAGATTTGCCCCAGCATGGGAATGTTTACTACAAAGTCGCAACTTTCACGGACAAGCTTCCCCATTCCTTCACCTTCACTTCCGATGACAAGAGCAATGGGTCCGGTGAGATCCATCTCAAAGTATGGCTTTTCTCCTGTGGCATCTGTGCCTGCTACCCATATATTCTGCTTTTTAAGCTTTTCAATGGTCTGTACAATATTGGTAACCCGCGCAACCGGCACATATTCAATGGCTCCGGCAGAGGCTTTTGAAACAACAGAGGTGAGACCGACCGCTCTGCGCTTCGGAATGATAACACCATGCACGCCGGCCGCATTGGCGGTTCTTAAAATAGACCCCAAATTATGCGAATCGGTGATTTCATCCAGAATAATAATGAACGGTGCTCTGCCACTTGCAGCAGCAATTTCCAGAATATCATCCACTTCGACATAATCCTTTGCCGCAGTAAGTGCTATTACACCCTGATGGGCTTGTGTGACAGACATGGCATCCAGCTTGGCTCTATCGATTTCCTGAACTAATATATGATGTTGTCTGGCCATCGCGATGATCTGGTTTACCGAGCCTTCCCGATCGCCCTTTGCCACAAAAATCCTGTTAATACTTCTTCCTGACTTAAGTGCTTCCAGTACAGAATTTCTGCCCTCCAGCTTGTCAAGGTCTCCCTGAAACTCCTCCGCGCGGTTTCCCTCAAAGTCATTTCTGGTGTCCTGCAGCTTATTCTCCTCATAGACATTTCTGGATTCCTGCAGCTCATCACGCTTGCTTCGATAGTCTGGCTGCTTCTGCTGCCTGTCATTTCTTTTATATTCACTGCTTTTTTTATCTCCGTGGAAAGCATCAGAGACAAAGCCTTGTGGTTTTTCTGTTCCGTGACCACTCTTAAAACCGTTGGTTCCGGTTTTACTTCTACCGCCACGAAAATCTGTCGACCCACCTTTATTCTGTGAATCCTTCGATTTGCTGCTACGGAAATCTGCTGATCCACCTTTATCCTGAGCATCCTTCGGTTTGCCGCTGCGGAAATCCGCCGAACCGCCTCTGTCCTGCGCATCCTTCGGCTTACTGCGGAAATTTGATGCACTGCCTCGCGCCCCACCGGAATTCGATGTACTGCTGCCTCTTGCTCCACCGGAATTTTGGCCGCGTGCACCGACTCCCTTGCCGCCCCATCCTGCAGGCTTATATCCTTCATTTCGACTTCCCTTGCCGAATCCTTTGTTTTCTCCCATAACTATACGCCCTTTCTGCTTCTGCTGACTTATTGATAACCTCTCGAGCCTCTTTATTATTGCTCCGAATACACCTATATCCCGTTCCGGCCATGCTCCGTTGATTGCTTCAACAGCTCAAGCAGCCGCGCATAGTCTCCCTTTATATAAAGATAACCCAGTAACGTCTCAAATCCTGTTGCATATTTGTACTCTGTTACATCTGCATTTTTAGGGATGGTCCCCGATTTTGCATTTCTACCTCTTCTTACAATATCCTGCTCTTCCTGAGTCAAACCGTCCATAAGCTGATGAATCGTGTCCGACTGAGCCTTTGCTTTTACAAAGGAAATGGATTGCTTATGGAGCTTGTGAACCGGCGCATTTCCATGGCTCAAAAGTAACGTACGGACAAATAGCTCAAATACCGCATCACCTACATAGGCAAGTACTAACGGCGAGTAGGTGTTGCTATCGCCATGCTTTATGGAGGATTGTTCTCCAATGCTCTGAAAAATGTCTTCATTCATGCTTGTTATTTACCCTTTGTGACCCTGCTTCATAATAATATCGCGGTTGTTTCGCATAATAGTGAGGTTATTCCGCCGGAAGCGTATAATATCCTCAGCTTCGCTCGCTATTTCGCAGCTCGCAATGAAGATATTATATACTATTTGACCCGGGCTGTGAACAAATTTTTGGGGCAGCATTACAAATGCTGCCCCAAATACTTACGCTATTTACCTTCCCATTTCAGAACCGGTGTCCTGGCCGCTTTGACCTCATCAAGCCTTGTAACTACGGTATTGTATGGAGCATGAATTACTTTTTCCGGTTCCTTCTCCGCTTCCTCCGCGATTCTGATCATGGTATCCGCGAACCGGTCCAGTGTCTCCAGGCTTTCTGTTTCCGTCGGTTCCACCATGATGGCTTCATGGACAATTAATGGGAAATAGACTGTTGGCGGATGATATCCGAAATCAAGAAGTCTTTTTGCCATATCAAGTGTGCGGACACCCTTATCCGCCTGCCGCTGCCCAGACAGCACAAATTCGTGCATACAGACACGGTCATATGCCAGCAGGAAATAATCTTTCAATTTTGCCATCAGGTAATTCGCATTTAAGACTGCTGTTTCAGAAACACTTCGAAGGCCGTCCGGCCCCATTGTTCTGATATAGGCATATGCTCTCAGTATGACCCCAAAGTTGCCATAAAAGCCTTTCACTCGTCCGATGGACTGAGGACGTTCATTGTCCAAGCTGTACCTGCCATTTTCCAGCCTCACAACCGGTGTGGGCAGGAATGGCACCAGTTCTTTTTTGACACCGACCGGACCGGCTCCAGGCCCTCCTCCTCCGTGGGGAGTGCTGAAGGTCTTGTGGAGATTCAGATGGACCACATCAAAGCCCATGTCCCCCGGTCTGCAAATGCCCAGTATTGCGTTGGCATTTGCTCCGTCATAGTAAAGCAATCCTCCCGCATCGTGAATGATCTTGGCGATTTCGTTGATGTTTTCGTCGAATAATCCCAGCGTGTTAGGGTTCGTCAACATCAGCCCCGCCGTATCACTACCCACCGCTTGTTTCAATGCATCGATATCCACTCCGCCTCTGGCATCTGATTTCACTTCAACCACTTCAAAGCCTGCCAGCACCGCCGAAGCAGGATTTGTACCATGAGCGGAATCCGGTACAATAATCTTTGTACGGGCCTCGTCTCCCCGACTCTGATGATAGGCTCTCATGATCATGAGGCCTGTCAGCTCACCATGGGCTCCGGCTGCCGGCTGGAGAGAAAATTGCTCCATGCCGGTAATCTCTGAGAGCATCCGGTCCATCTCATATATTACCTGCAGACAGCCTTGAATCGTATCCGCCTGCTGATATGGGTGTACACCGGTGAAGCCCTCCAAACCGGCCACTTCTTCATTGATCTTGGGATTGTATTTCATCGTGCAGGAGCCGAGAGGGTAAAACCCGGAATCCACTCCGTGATTTCGCCGGGAGAGCTGTGTAAAATGCCTCACCACATCTCCCTCGCTTGCCTCCGGCAATGCTGCATCCGCTTCTCTGAGTAATTCAGCAGGGAGCAGGCTTTCCTGATCCTGTTGGGGCACATCACATTCCGGCAAATTATATGCCTTCCTGCCGGTTTTACTGATCTCGAATATCAGCTCCATCTCATGGAGGCTGTTGGATATGCTATTCGCCGCGCTATTTAACTTATTGTCTGTTATCGTATTACTCTCTATATTGTTAGGCATATTATTCTTCACCTCCTGCAGCCAGCTCCACAAACCGGTCGATTTCCTGCTTTGTCCGCTTTTCTGTTACCGCCACGAGCCAGCAATTATCCAATTCCGGAGCTGTTTGTCCCAGATCCAGACCGCCGGTGATCCCATTGTCCAGCAGGCGCCTATTTATGCCGGAAACCGGTTCCTTTAGAGCCTTGACAGCAAACTCCTTGAAAAACGGCTCATTAGTGACTTTTGCAAATTTACCCGTCGCCAGAAGCTTTTCATAGGCATAATGGGATTTCTGCAGACACTGATTTGCGACCTCCTTCAACCCTTCTCTGCCCATTACAGAAAGATAAACTGCTGCTGCAAGTGCGTTCAGTGATTGGTTGGAGCAGATGTTGGAGACTGCCTTTTCCCTGCGTATATGCTGCTCCCTTGCCTGCAGCGTCAGCACAAAGCCTCTTTTCCCTTCATGATCGGTTGTCTGGCCTACGATCCGGCCCGGCATTTTTCTGATCAGTTCCTTTTTCACAGCCAGAAAGCCCAGATGCGGGCCTCCAAAGTTCAAAGAATTGCCCAGAGCCTGACCGTCACCGGTTGCAATGTCGATGCCACACTCTCCCGGCGGCTTAAGCAGTGCAAGGGATATGGGATCCACGGATGCTATGGACAATGCGCCTTTTTTTGCCGCTGCTTCAGCAATACTCTTCAGATCTTCTACGGTCCCGATAAAGTTTGGACTTTGTACAATCACTGCCCCGCAGTCTTCTCCCAAGCGGCTTTCCAAATCTTCCACGCTGGTTTTCCCGTCCGAAAGCTCCATTTCCTGTACCGTTATGCCGTTAAACCTCGCATAGGTTTTGAGAACCTCCCGATATTCCGGGTGTACTCCCTCAGACACGGCCAGCACATTTCTGCCGGTTGCCCGTACTGCCATAAAAGCAGCCTCTGTTAAAGCAGTTGCACCATCGTACATAGAGGCATTGGATGCGTCCAATCCGGTAAGCTGGCATATCATGGTCTGGTATTCAAAAATGGCCTGCAGCATTCCCTGGCTGATCTCAGGCTGATACGGGGTGTATGATGTATAAAACTCCGAGCGTGAGGTGATGTGCTTTACAACAGCCGGGATGAAATGGTCATAGGCACCCGCCCCCAGAAAACATGGATAATCGTTTGAATGGACATTTTTAGAGGCAAGACTTCGAAAATGCCGGGTCAATTCTGGTTCCGACACGCTTTCCGGCAGCTCCAGCCTTCTCCCCAGCTTCACATTTTGGGGGATATCGGCAAAGAGCTCCTCAATGTCCGTAAGCCCGATTGCCGACAGCATTTGCCTCCGGTCTTCCTCCGTATTGGGTATGTATCTGGACGCACTCATGCGCTACGCCTCCTTTGTACAAAATTCTCCATATTGCTGTTCATCCATTAATTCATTCAATTCCGCCGTATTTTCCGGTTCAATGGCCACGATCCAGTTTTCATAAGGTTCTGTATTCAGTAATTCAGGTGTGTTGGTCAGTAGATCATTGACCTTGGTCACCACTCCGGATACCGGCGAATATACATCGGAAGCTGTTTTGACAGACTCCACAACACTGAGCTGGTCGCCGGCCTTCAGCTTCTTGCCCGGTTTGGGCAGCTCGACAAATACGATGTCTCCCATAGCCAGCTGTGCAAAATTTGTAATACCGATGAAGAATATTCCGTTTTCCTCCCTGACCCACTCATGCTCCTTTGTGTACTTCATTCCCTGATAAGTTTTCATACCATTGCCTCCTTATTTTGATGTTATTTTTATACTTTGTTTTTCCTATCCCACTTTACACAATCTCTGTATCATATTTTCCGAACCGGCTTTATTTTTTATTCGGCTTATCTCTTATAAAAGGGCAGCTTGACTATTTTTGCGGCATATAATGCATCTCTTACCTGAATCGTGATTTCACTGCCTTCTTCTGCGCAGCCTGCGTCAAGAAGTGCAAGGCCCATATTTTTCTTCAAGGTGGGAAAATATCCGCCGCTTGTTACATACCCAACATTTGTGCCATTACAGAATATTTCGTATCCGTTTCTGGGCACCGCCCTGTCCATCATCTCAAATCCGGCCAGCTTTTTCTCCATGCCGCCGTCCAGCTGCCGTACCAATGCTTCCCGCCCGATAAACTCACCTTTTTCTGGCTTAATGAATCGCTGCAGGCCTGCCATGACCGGCGAAATGTTTTCTGAAAGCTCCTGCCCGTAAAGAGGCAGCGCTGCTTCAAGCCGCAGGGTGTCTCTGGCTCCGAGTCCTGCCGGTACAAGCCCGCGGTCCTTTCCCTTATCCAGAAGCATATCCCAAAGCTTCACGGCATCCTCCGGCCGGCAGTACAGCTCGAATCCATCCTCTCCCGTATATCCTGTGCGTGACAGCAGCATCTGAAACCCTCCAACCGCTGCTTCATCTGTATATCTGAAGTTACGCAGGCTATGAAGATCGACAGAGGTGAATTGCTGCAGTATATTTTCCGCTTCAGGCCCTTGAAGTGCCAGCTGAGAATATTCTGACGAGCGGTTTGATATGGTGACATTTCCCTTCTTGTTTTCCAGCAGCCATTGAAAATCCTTCGGTGTATTCGATGCATTTACCACCAGTAAATACTTCTCATCTGATTGCTTGTAGACAATCAGATCATCCACCGTACCTCCATCGGGATAGCACATGGGCGAATATACCGCCTTCCCCGGTTTCGTGCGGATATCATTGACCAACAGTGTCTGCAGAAAATCCAATGCATCGGGACCGCTTACCTCCAGCTCCCCCATATGAGACACGTCAAATAAGCCTGCTGCTGTCCTTACACTTTCATGCTCTTTCAGAATACCGGCGTACTGGATCGGCAGCAGCCATCCGTGGAAGTCAACAATCTTTCCACCTGCCGCCGCATGGGATTCATATAAGGGTGTTCTCAGCAGCTGTTCCTGATTCCCTGTTTCCATTATTCCAACTCCTCCTTAACCAATAATATATACCATTTGTCACTTGTCTAACCGGCGGTCCTCGCTATCGACGCAAAAATAAAAACAGAAAAAAACGACAAATTATAACTGTCATTTTTCTCTGTTTATGAACCTGAGAGATTCAACTGACGCCGGACATCCTTTTGTCTATCCGGCCTGCAATATTGCTCCTTCGGTGCTCTATTCAAAGCTTTTCAGAGTATTGTTCGGCAGCAGTCCTTTTGCCTGAAAGATTCACCACCGGTCTGACAAGCCCGTAGCTTACTTCTTCGGCTCCCGCCTTTGCGGGTCTCTCCTGCAGCCATCATCCACTTTTATTCAATTACACCATCATTATAACGCCTTGGTTTAAAATGGAATTTTTCGTTTAGGCGATAATTTGCTTCGCAAATTACGCTTTGTAGAAATATTTCATTTCATTGACGGTGTTTCAATGATTGTTCATAATCATTATAACACTTCAGTTCAAAGAAAATTTTTCGTTTATAGAAAAATTTTCTTACTTCAGCTGTGTTTCAATGATTAGTCACATAATCATTATATTCTATGTGCAATATAAATGATATAGTTATTTTGTCAAAAACCTTTGCTTTCCAACCAATCAGCAAGATCCATTGTCATTGCTCTTACCGTATTGCCTCCTGCCATATCAACGGCCGTATTTACGGAACCATCGGCATCTGCGGCTTCGCGGAGCCGTTGAGCCATTTGCTGCGAGCTGAATACACAGCCCTTCAGAATTTCCGGGAGTGTTGAGATATATGCTTCATCCATCGCATCTGAGAATACGGATGCGTCTTTGATTACGCCGTTTTCCAGCTTGAGTCCTACTTCCACGCCGCCCCATGGGAATCTTGTTTCCATATCCACATCAAATTTCGGCGCTTCTCCATATCTCCAGGCCCATGAAGAATATTTGCAATAAAGCTCCTCCAATGCATCTCTTCCTGCATTGCCGTCTTTTATTGTCTCCTCGACAGGTGCCGTACATTCATAAGCCTCCCGGAAGGATGCAATCAACGCATCCGTCATAGCGCTAATCGTAAGAGATGGTTGGAGTTCGGAAAGATTAACTACTCTTGACTGCACGGATTGGATACCCTTGGACTTCATTTTTTCTGTGGAAACCTGTAGATATTTCGATAATTTTTCAAAATCAGCGGAAACCAGAACGGTTCCGTGGTGATAGGCAGTTGTTTTTCTGAAACAAAATGCATTACCTGAAAATTTTCTTCCATCCGCTGTCAAATCATTTCTTCCGCTCATTTCAGCCTCAATTCCCAGACTCTTCACCGCATCAAGGATCACCCTTACCTGCTTCTCCAGATTGTATACTTCACGGCTGGCCAAAAATGTGAAATTGAGATTTCCGATATCATGAAATACCGCACCGCCTCCCGATAGCCTTCTTGCAAGCTTACCGCCCTCACTTTCAAAGAGCTCCGTCCTGCACTCCTTCCAGGGATTTTGGTTTCTCCCGATTACAATGGTATTTTCGTTTTGCCACAAATATAAAATACATTGTCCGGGTTCCACTCTGTCAAGAAGATACTCTTCTACTGCAAGATTCCACCATGGATCCAGTGTTCTGGTGCGTATAATTCGCATATTATTGATCATTTAGAAGCCTCCTGAGTTATACCCCTACTTAAGGAAAAAACTAATCTATTAATTATACAAAAAGCGACCTGATTTTTCAATCTATTTAGTTTCGCTTTGTATTTGGTTTTCATGCACGAAGTGTAGCGCAGGGCGAATTCATTTTGCCCGCAGCGAGGGGGTATGGGGGCTTGCCCCCATTGGAAATTGAACAACGTCGTATAAGAGTCTAGCTTAATTAAATGGGCGATTTAATTTTAAAATGGAACATATAATTTGCGTCCTCAATATTATGTAAAAGAACCTATTTTATTTTAAGGAGTGTACGTATATGAAGTATCAGGAGGCATTTACAGGCTCCAAAACAGAATTTGGCGACTACATCAAAAAAGCTGTACCGGAGCTGTTTGCAGGCAAGCTGGTTGTCGAAGGAAAACCAGTAACAATACCGGTAGGTAATGATCTTGATTACAAGGTCAAATATGATGAGGATGAACAGGGTGGTTCTTTCACAATCAAGGTTTCATGGGAAAATGAAGGTGTTGAAGTAGATATTGATGACTAATGTACATGTCAAAACTATGTAGAATCCATGCAAAAACCATGCAAGACCGCTAAAAGAACTCATTCGACCAAAAGCAAATGCTCAGGGGGATTTATCCCCCTGAACTGCTTATCAGCCTGATTAGCATATATGAGAGGTGACAATCATGCCGGATATAACCAACGAACCGCTGGAAGCCGTTTTAAGCAATTATCCCATAAAAGT
>JAEZLF010000038.1 GCA_023435925.1 Bacillota bacterium | reverse complement strand
AGCGGAGATGTCACCGCTCACAATACGTTTGATAAACCGGATGTGGTTACAACCGGAACACTGAACAGCATTAAAATCATCGAAGGCGAAGCGGTTCTGGAACTGCCTGCGTGCGCAATCGCCGCTGTTGAAATTGAGCTGGGATAAGGGGATGCACATGAAGGACGATTGCAAAGGATGCTCCGGCAGCGTACACATTAAAGATAGTGAAATAGAGGTCGAGATCAGAAGAGTAATCGAGTCCGGCGTCCCATTGGCCGGCCAGGAGCTATATGAAAAAAGGCTGAAAACCTGTAGTGTATGTGAGCAGTTGATTTATGGGACAACATGCATGAGCTGCGGATGTATTGTAAAAGTAAGGGCATTGAACGCGCTTCGTATCTGCCCTCACGCATCGGGAAGCAAATGGTAGTTCCCCGGCATGCAATACCGTTGTACCAATGTGTTATAAAACAAGGAGGATCCGTATGAGCAAAAAGATTCAAGTCCCGGTTTCCGGGAAACCTTTTAAAAACAACGCTGTTTATTGTGTCGGTACAGGCAGGATGGGGCTGGCTCTTCAGAAGGAGTATATCGACCATTTGAAGATAGTCCAGGAGGCGATACATTTCCGCTACATACGAGGTCACGGGCTGTTTTGTGACGACGTTGGAATTTACCGTGAAATTGAGATGGATGGAATAACACATCCATACTACAACTTTACATATCTGGACCGTATCATGGACAGCTATCTTGAAAACGGCATCAGGCCGTTCCTGGAGCTTGGGTTCATGCCGGAAAAGCTGAAATCGGGCGAACAGACGATATTTTACTGGAAAGGCAACGTGACGCCCCCCAAGTCTTATGAAAAATGGGCGGAGCTTGTAGAGATTACATTAAACCACCTTATCGACCGGTATGGCAGAGATGAAGTAACAACCTGGCCGGTTGAGGTGTGGAATGAACCGAATATTGGCTTCTGGGCTGGAACGATGGAGGAGTATTTCAAGCTGTATGATTATTCCGCCAAAGCCGTCAAGAAAGCCGACCCGCGTATTCAAGTAGGCGGCCCGGCAATCTGCGGGGTCGAAACGGAAAAATGGCTGAGGTCCTTCTTTGAACACTGTATTAAGAATAACTCGCCTCTGGACTTCATCACCCGCCACTGCTATACCGCCAACCAACCAACCCGGCGCGGGCATTACATATACCATACGCTCAATGAACCGACGAAAATGATAGAGGAACTGAAAGAGACACGGGAGATCATGGCGGATTATCCCCAGATTGCCGACATGCCGCTTCACATAACGGAGTTCAACAGTTCCTATGTCCCGGTCTGCCCTGCCCATGATACGGATTTCCATGCTGCATATATCGCCCGTATCCTCAGCGAGGCCGGGGAATATGCGGATTCTTATTCCTATTGGACATTCAGCGACGTATTTGAGGAAATGGACGTTCCTAAATCCGTTTTCCACGGAGGCTTTGGTCTCGTTGCATGGAATTCGATCAAAAAACCTACATTCTACGCTTTTGAATTCTTTGCAAACGCAGGCACTGAGCTGCTGTATCGTGACGATCACCTGATCGTTACAAAAAAAGACGATGGATATGTCATTATTGGGTGGAAGTGGCACGATATGCGCGACCATAAACCGTCTCCCGATGAGAGCTATGTTCTTACACTGCCTTCTGTCGGAGAAAGGGCAATCATGGTGAAAAAGCAAGTAGGCGCCTCGCATGCAAACCCAATGCAGACCTGGAGCAACCTCGGGAAGCCACGCAGCCTCAACAGCAAACAGCTTGGAATTTTGAAGGCTTCTGCAGAGCCGATTCAGACGGATTCTGTTCTGACCGATCGAAACGGTTATTATGAAGCCGAGCTGACTATACCCTGCAATCACCTGTGCATGCTGGAAATACTGCCTGTAAACGACAGGACGGAAACATATCTGGGCTATGATCCTGAAGAGTTTTATGGTTTGAAATAGTTTGCTCCAAATATTTATTAGAAAGGATGGCAGCAATGAAAGAAAAAATCGATCCAACCGCATTGCTTCCTAACGGTCAGATGTTCGAGTTCTGGGAGGTGCCTGCGAAATATGACCGCGAAATCCATGTGGACGGAAAAAATCCGCAGGCATCCGACGAAAACGACGGTACGGCTGTAAAACCGCTGAAAACGATCAATGCCGCGGCGCAGATAGCGGTTCCCGGGACGAGAGTTCTGATCCATGGTGGTACATATCGTGAAACGGTGCAGCCTGCCATGGGGGGAGATAGTCCCGAAAAAATGATAAGCTACGAGGCCTTCGAAGGAGAAGAAGTCGTAATCAAGGCCTCCGTAGAGGCCAAAACCTTTATTCCCAGCGTCGGATGGAGGCTGATCAGAGGCTTTGGACCGATTACGGTAAATACCGATGGGATTAAGGTATGGGAAATTGCACTGGATCCGGAAGATTTCAAGGGCTACAATCCATTCTGCGCAGTAAATATCCTGCATGACCGTCTGTTTATCGAATATGACAAAACCGACATGACAACGTATTTGAACAGAAGAGGCATGGTATTTGTCGATGGCAGACCGATGAAGCAGGTGGCGCTGTACAATATGCTAAGTCAAAATGAAAATGCGTACTGGGTCGAGGCAAACGGGCAGAAGGTGCATATCCGTCTTTCCGGGGACGATGATCCCAGAAACCATACCATTGAACTGACCAACAGAGAGCAGTGCTTCGCACCGAAGATCCCGTTCTTGTCCTATATCAAGGTGAAGGGACTTACGCTGGCGCACGCGGCGACAGGCGCCCCTGTGCCGCAGCGCGGCTCGCTTTCCTGCTATCGCGGACACCACTGGATTATCGAAGACTGCACAATAGATTGGTCGAACGCAACCGGCATTGACTGTGGAAACGAATGCTGGCACCATTCACCTATCGAAGGACAGATAATCGGCAATACCATCATAAGACGCAATACGATAAAGGACGTCGGAGTGTGCGGCATTGCCGGAATGTTCGTAAGAAATATGCTGATTGAGGACAACCTCATCACCGGTACAGGCTGGCAGAGGATGGAGCTGTCCTGGGAAGCGGGAGGCATCAAGGTGCACAATATGGTCAGTTCGCTTATCCGCCGCAATGTCATCAAGGAATGCTACGGCTGTGACGCAATATGGCTGGATGTCGGCAACGAGAACAACCGTATTACATCGAACCTGTTCCTGGACGGAATTGATTCAAGGGAACATATATTCATCGAGTGCACCCGTGACGAGGAAAACCTCATCGATAATAACATCATATGGAATATAGAAGGCAGGTATGACCGGAATGCAGTGCAGGACGAGCCCGGCTCTTCCGGCTGGTACAAGACTACCGAAACCGGTATTAAAAACGGTTACGGCATTTACCTGGAAGGTACTGACAGGCTCCGCATCGTGAATAACCTGATTGGCAAATGCCACATGGCAGGCTTTTTTGCAAAAGTCGTAGCATTCCGTCTGATGGTGAGACGCGGCGGAACTTCGAGGGAAAATAAATTCTTCAACAACCTGTTTTATCAATGCGGAGACGCTGCAATTATCCTCCCGAACGAACATAATGAAGCCGAGGGGAATGCCTATTCAAAAATGCCCGGAGGATACCTGCGCGTCATGTATCCCGAGCCCGAAATGTGTCTGGATCTGCCGACCTGGCAGGAATTCTGTGGATTCGACAAGACAGGGTGTACCTGCGATATGGAAATCGATATCGACAGTGATGATCTAACCATGGGAATTATACTATCCGGCGAGCTGCCTGAAATAAAAGCGGATGAAAAAGTAAGCTCCGATTACTTCGGCAGCGAGGTCGGCGATTTCAGAAAAGCCGGCCCATTTGCAGCATTGACAGGCGGTACGATGCGTTTTTCAATCGATCCCAGAAAAAAAGCTGAATAAGGAGGAAGCATGAAAGATTATAGTTATTTACGCGGATTCAATTATACTCAGGGGAATGTGTGGACGGACACCAACTTCTGGGATGTGTACAACCATGATATAGTAGATCGTGAAATGGGGTATGCCGAACGGCTTAGACTCAACAGTGCACGTGTTTTTCTTACTTATTCCACTTATATGAAGGATCCTGTAAGGTTTCTCGCCAATGTGAAGGATTTTGTTCAAACAGCCTGGAAGCATGGAATATCAACAACCCCGATTATATATTGTGGTTTCCGGTTTCTCCCTGAGGATTATAACCCGACCGTACAAAACGAAAATGAACTCATGCCATTGCCCGGAACAATCCTTGACAGGAGCAGCTGGGTGCTGGGCGAAAAGTATTTTGACGACCTGTTTGCAGCAATCGGAGATGAACCCGGATTGCTCTTCTGGGATATCTCCAATGAGCCCGGCTACCATCATAACTGGATCACATGGTATGACGACGAGCCGGAATACTACCACACCTTCCGCAGCAAACCCGACATGGAAACGCTGCGTACGAATCAGGAACATGTATGGGAGATTGTTCGCCATTTCTGCAGATATGTAAAGTCAAAGGATCCGAAGCACGATATAGGAGTTGGGAATATTTTTATTTTCGAGCTGGAGCCCAGCAAGACGGCCGAACTGGTCGACATCATATTGTTCCATGACTATTCGGCCACGCGTGGACGGATGCGCAGAATATATGATATGGCGAAAGCGCTTGGGGAGAAATACGGAAAGCCGGTCATAAACAACGAGACCTGCTGCCTCTGCCGGGCAAATCCCTATGACATGACGCTTGAGATGCTGGAGGAATATGGCTTTGGATGGTACATATTCGAACTCATGATTGGCAATGACGGATGGAATCGTGTACACGGTATTGTATATCCCGACGGCACCATCAGAGACCCATCCATTGTGGCGGCGCTGTTTGGCTTTTACCGCAATCGTGGGGAGAATATCATACGTCCGGATGTGAATCAGGAGAACTACTTGACAGATCTGATAAAACGTGTTGAATTGTTGATGACCGATACCAGAAGGCATAACCGGAAGGATCATAGCAAGGACGCGGAAGAGTTATTAGAGCTGTGCGAATACGCGGCTAACATGTTGGAAGCCGGTGAGTTGGTTCCGATGGAATATCCCCCCACTGCAAAGGTCGCCGCATACCGCCGCCAGGCCAATCCCGACGCGGAGGAAATCAAAGACTGGCTGTATAGCATGGTAGATACCTTGAAAAAAGCATGTCATATCGTATAAGTCAGAAGTCCGGCGCGGATGGCGTATTTATTCATGCGAATGCCAGAATTGAAGAAGATTGTGTAGCAGTCTGGCATGACGAGGTTCCGGTTCCCGCTTATGTGAGGTATGCGTGGGATGACAACCCGGATAGCGCAAATCTCTACAATAGGGAGGATTTGCCTGCTTCACCATTTCTTTATTATCTGCTATAATTATGTTAACTTCTATAATTGAATAGGTGAAAAAATGAATAAAAAAAACCGCTATATTACCAGGAAACTTAATGATATTAAGCTAGGAAACAAACTACTTTTACTCTATATAGTACTTTTATTTATACCGATCATTTGTACCAATGTATTGTTCTACAAGAAAATATCGGATAATGTTAAGGCGGATAATATTGACCAGATTTCCCGGTCTATTGAGAAGACAAAAAACGAATTTACAAGGCTGATAAATACCGGCATGACGCTTTCTCATGCCATATATACGGATAATAACCTCTATGAGGTGCTGGATAGGCAATATTCCGGTTTAGAGGATTATTATATGTACTTTGACAAATATTTGAGGGGTTTGCTGAAAAAATACATGCTGGCGTTCAGCAATATCGAAAATATCAGCATCTATTCAGACAATAGTACCATTCACACTGCAGATACATATTATATGCTCGATGATGAAGTTATGCAGAGCGAATGGTACAATAAACTGCAGACTATTAAAAACAGAATACTTGTATACTCATACACAAGCCCCAATCCTCCTCCCTTCAATGAAAGAAAGGTAAGCATCATCAGAAGGCTTGATAATATCTCGGAGGGCAGTGAGAAAATACTGAAAATTGATATGAACTTCAGAGTTATTTCACTCATTATTTCCGACCGGAATTTGGACGGGGATATGTTTCTTGTAAATGACGACAATAACATTGTCTATTCCACGGACAGTAGTTTCATGTCCGATGTGGACAGCCTCACACCGTTTGATCAGGTCAAGACCGATCCTGATGAATTTGCCATCGAAGTGGGACTTGACGATACCACCAGCCTGTCGGGATGGAAAATTGTAGGAGTTTTTGCGGAGAGCAGTATACAGAATGCGCTTTTTTCTGCCATGGGCTTTGTTGCGGTTCTGTCCGTTATCAGCCTGACAGCTGCGAGCCTTGCAATATTTCTCATATCGAGATCATTCAGCGCCAGGATAATCACCATCTCGCGGCATATGGATAAGGTAAAGCATCAGGAGTTTGAAATTATTGAAGAAGTGGGCGGCGCTGATGAAATCGGACAGCTTATGTCTGATTTTAACAACATGACAATGAGAATAAAGAAGCTGATTCAGGATGTGTATGAAGCGGATATACAGAAAAAGAACCTGGAACTGGAACGTAAGCAGGC
Organism: Bacillota bacterium; assembly: GCA_023435925.1. Classification (GTDB taxonomy): domain Bacteria; phylum Bacillota; class Clostridia; order Acetivibrionales; family DTU013; genus JAEZLF01. Next base: position 7,590 of record JAEZLF010000038.1, on the reverse strand, counting down.
GGAGTTAAATGCACTGCAGAGTCAGATTAATCCCCATTACCTTTTTAACACTCTGGAGTCGATCAGGATTAGAAGCCTGATGAAGGACGAGACTGAGACGGCGGATATTGTCAAATGCCTGTCAAAGACGTTCCGGAGGATGCTCGTATGGGGAAATGATATGATTACCGTAAGGGCGGAAATTGAATATATAAAAGACTATTTGCGGATACAGAAATACAGGTTTTCCGAGAAGCTGAGCTATGAAATATTCGTGCAGGATGAGGCTCTGGACTGCAAAATATCAAAAATGACAATACAGCCTTTTATCGAAAACTCCTGTATACATGGGATAGAAGGCAAAAATGGGGATGGTCTTATAACGTTAGCCATTAAAAAGGCGGATGGCAAACTGGCGATCATTATTGAAGATAACGGATGTGGAATACACCCTGATAAACTCAATAATATCAAAGGCACGCTGCTGAAGGAAAGCAACCTTAAAAGCGCCAACATCGGTATCAGAAACGTATATAACAGGCTTAAGCTGTTCTATGGGAAGGATTTTGAGTTTAACTTGGAAAGTTCGCCTAACGAAGGGACAAAAGTCTATATCAACATACCTGCGAATGAATAAAGAGAGGTGAAAAAGTATCTATGCTTAAAGTATTGTTGGTTGACGATGAGCTTATTGTAAGGCAATACCTTGTTTCAATAATCGATTGGGAGAAAAACGGATTTTACATCTGCGGTGAAGCCGGCAGCGGTACAGAAGCATTGGAGATGATAAAGCTGTACTCCCCGGACCTTGTAATTACAGATATAAAAATGCCGGAAATGAACGGTCTGGAATTGGTGAGGATAGCTGTAAGTGATATGAAGGTCTCCTCAAAATTCATTATATTGAGCGGTTACGAAGATTTTTCCTATGCCAGGACCGCAATAAAATACAACGTCATGGACTATATTCTAAAGCCGATTGACGAAAATGAGCTTCTTGAAATACTCGCCCGATTCAAACGCGAAATATACAGCGAAATTTACAAAAACGCAGGGCTTTCTACAAGCGCGAGGACTTTGGCCAGTGAAACGCTGAAGAGGCTGACGGAAGGGGACATAAACGATAATATACTGCTGTATGCTCAGCAGTGGTTAAGCTTGAATGAAGGTGAAGAAACCTATTATATTCTCGTCGAAATTGATAACTATGATGACTGGTTAAGCAAGCTCAATGATAATGAAAGACTGAGAAGCAGCCAATTGATCGAAAGGATCATATTAGAGGCGATTGGTGCCGGAAATGCTCTTAATATCAATAGAGAGCTTGTATTCAGGTATGGCATTTTAGTGGGTGAAAATATTCTCTCTATGCATAATAACAGTATAAAGACATTTGCGGAACGATTGTACAATGGCTTCAAAAACACCGACAGCCTAAAGGTCACTATATGTGTCGGTGCCGCGGTTAAAAGTCTGCAAGATACAGTAAAATCCTACAGGACCAGTCACGAACTGCAGAAGAATTCCTTTTTCAATGGTGGTCAATATAAAATAATCTATTATGACAGTTCGAAGGATATCGATTTTTCAGATGATATCAGCAGCATTAAGTATTTTAACGTACTGCAGGAAGATATCGAAAATTTCCGTATTGACGCAATAAAACAGACTGTGGAGAATCTGTTCAGGGAGATAAAGGAGAATTTGATTTCTCCAAACATTATCAAAGCGTATATCATTAAGTTTGAGTTTGACATGTTTGCTTCATGCATGAACGTTTCGAGATGGCAGCAGGACGCAAATTCATTATCGGAGAAGATAACCATCCCCGATATGAATGAATCACGCGTCAACGTAATAAAGAAGAATCTTATAGAGTTTTGTATCGAATGTGCCGATTATTTGAAGCAATTAAAGGAAAACAAATCAAATGGTATCATTAGCGATATTGAATCTTATATACTTAAGAACTATAAAAGTGATATTTCTCTTAAAAGCATTGCGGAGATTTTTTACATAAACCCGGTCTATCTTGGACAACTGTTCAAGAAGAACTTCGGAATGTATTTTACCGATTATCTGCACAAGCTCCGCATCGGGGAGGCGATGCGGCTCTTGAAAATGACCGATATGAAAATATACGAAATAGCGTATATGGTAGGTTATACCGACAATAACTATTTCGGTTTTAAGTTTGAAAAAATTGCCGGCATGTCGCCCAAACAGTACAGGGCATCGTCCTGACGCGGCTATTCCTTGACTCCTCCCAGTGTCAGTCCTGATATGAAATACCTCTGCAGCAGCGGGTATGTGAATAATATTGGCACTACTGCAATCATGGTCATTGCGGCTCTTATGGATGTAGGCGTTACGATGCCGGACAGATTCGTCGACGATGATACTTGACTTGCAGAATCTCCCGCTACTTCCGAAAGCATTCTCGAAGCCATCAGTACCTTCTGCAGCTCATATTGAAGCGTGCTCAGTGCTTTGTTGCCCGAGGTATACAGCATAGTATCGAACCATGCGTTCCACTGCGAGACGGCAATGAATAGCGTTATAACGGCAAGCACAGGCAGGCTTAATGGCATTATTATGGTAAACAGAATCTTGTACTCGCTGGCACCGTCAATTTTGGCGGCTTCGATTAAGCTAACGGACAAACCATCAATATAGCTTCTTATAACCATTACGTTATATGCGCCGATCATACCCGGAAGAATATATACCAGATAATTGTTTATCAATCCAAGGGATCTCATCAGCATATAGATCGGAATAATTCCTCCGCTGAAGTACATGGTGTACACGAGTATTTTTGTGAACAGCTTTCTTAAAACAAAGTCCCTCCGGCTGAGCGTGTAAGCCAGAGTCAAGCAGGACGTAACGCCCAATGCCGGACCGAGGATAGCCCTCGACGCTGAGATGAGCATTGAGTTTACGATATTTTTATTTTCTGTAAAAAGCTTTGTGTAATTGACCAGCGTAAGTTGTCTGGGCCATAAATATATATCGCCGCGCATCGAATCAACCGCGTCGTTCAAAGATATAGCCAGTGTGTTGAGAAACGGATAAATCGTTACAACACATAAAAAAACTAAAAATGTGTAATTCAATATATCAAAGATAGTATTTTCTACTTTTTCACTTACAGATATACGTAATCGTGCCATATCGCCACTCCTTTAGAATATGCCTTCTCCATCGACCTTTTTGGATACGCGGTTTGCAATAGTGATCAGCGTGAAGGAAACAACTGAATTGAATATGCCTATTGCCGTACCATAAGAATAACGGAAATATTTCATTGCGTAATTGTAAACGTAGATTTCCAGCGTTCGTGCGACTTCATCAACGGATGAGTTGCCGAGCAGGAAAACCTGTTCAAACCCTGCATTCAGCATCCAACCAATATTTAGCACCAGCAGGATCTTAATTGTGGGTGCTATGGAAGGAATCGTAACGTGGAAAATTCTCTTAATTCTTCCTGCACCATCTATTGCGGCGGCTTCATATAAATTAGGGTCTATTCCGGATATGGCTGAAAGGTATATGATTGCTCCCCAGCCTACATCCTTCCAGACATTCGAAAGTGACAATATTAACCAGAAATATTCCTTCATACCCATAAACGGTACCGATTGTTCAATCAGCCCCAACTTTAGAAGAATGGTATTGATGATCCCACCGTCAGGCGAAAGTGACATAAAAACGATATTCGCCGCAACGACCCAGGATACAAAATGAGGTAAGTAGGATATGGTCTGAACGGTTCTTTTAAAAATTTTGTTTTTTATTTCATTCAACAGCACTGCAAGAGTAATGGCAGATACAAAGCTGAATACGAGCTTCATGCTGCTGATTGCCAGTGTATTGCGGATGGCAAGGAAAAAGTAGGAATCGGTGAACAGTTCCTTGAAATTGGCCAAGCCTATCCACGGTGCGCTCAGTATTGTGTTAACGCCAGGCTTGTACTCCTTGAATGCCATCAACCATCCCCACAGCGGCACGTAGGAAAATATGATAACGATGAGCATAAAGGGTACGGACAATACTAAAAGCTGTCTTTGTTCTTTCAGCTTTTGAAAAAACGTACTCTTGCGAACTGTGGTCAAATTTGTTTTGCTGCCTGAATAGGCTGTTTGCTGCATGGTAAGCCCTCCTGCCTGCCGGATTGGAATGTTATTTCGGAATAAACGGAAGAAAATGAGTTTCTTCCGTTTATTCCTGCGTAAACTTTAGTAAATTATGTTTTTAAATTGCCTTATTCAACGTAATACTTGTTTGATTCCTTCGCCAGTTGAGATATTGCATCTTCATATGATTTCAAATCGAGCTTGGCGAGCTTGCCCTGGTATTCCTTCCACAGACTGTCAAATTCATTCTGTGTTTTAGACATAATAATCTTTGGAAGATACTGTGTTGAAGTCTCGAGTGCTTTCTCAATTGCTATCTTGCCCGGATGGTCAGACGGCAGCTTCGAGCGCAGTGACCAGCCAACCTCATAAGTTGCCGGATAGTTGGGGGTGAAAAGGTCGTTGAACGTTTTGATATTGTATGCGTTCAGTATTTCCTTTTCGTCCGGTCTGTACTTCAGCTGATAGTACTCTTCGAGGTGTCTCGGATCGACCCAGCTTCCGTCTTCGTATTTGCCGAAATCGTTAGCAAGACCTTCCTTTAAAGGCAAATACTCGATTATTTTTATGCCCTTTTGCCTGTTGTAATCAGGATCGTTGTATTTAGCCCACTGCTCATCTGTTTTGAACATTTTGCCGTCTTTGATGATGTAGTCCTCACCTTCGACTCCCCAGTTAATCAGCTTGCTGACTTCGTCGGAGACCATCATATCGAGGAACTGCATAGCACCATCGGGGTCTTTGCACTTCGTACTGATGGCGATTCCGTTAGCGGTGGCAAATGACAAAGGTCCCTGATAACGCTCCTCTGCAACGTTGTCAAATACGATAGGGAACGCAACCGGAGTTTTATCAAACATTTTCTGCTGCTCAAGTGCAAGCAGTGCGTTGTTGATCGACCATTTCTGATCATAGAAGCCTACCAGACGTCCTGAGCTGATTTTTGCATTGTACTGCTCTGTAGTCTGCATAAATATTTCCTTGTCGAGCAGACCTTCTTTCCAGAATTCATTCATGAACTGGAGGTATTCGAGGTTGAAATCCTGCGTCATAACAACTTTTGCTTCAAAAGTATTCGGATCAATAATGGTAACTCCGTCGTTCGGTGATCCTGCAAGGTATCTGGGAGCGCCGTACTGCAGTGAGGATATTCTACTGCCCTCTGTTGTGAGCGAGAAGCCTATGTTGGCTTTACCGTTGGTTTCGGGATTCTTCTTAACAAAATCTCTTATTACCTGCTTGTACTGACTTAATGTCTTTATTTTTGGCCAGCCTTCAGATTCGAGCACATCCCTTGTAAGATAATAACCTGCACCCGGATAAAGGTTGTCAACCGCGGCTCTTAATGTGCCGATGAAGTAAATATTGCCGTCTGCCTGCTTCAAAAGATTGAACTCGGACTGGCGGTATGATTTCTTTAGGTTCGTTCCATACTTGTCAATCAAGTCATTCAGTGGAATGAATGCCTTGGCTGCCTGATACTCTCCGGTAGCTTCGCCGCCCCAGATAAGATCCGGGTAATCGCCTGAAGCGATCATAACGCCGGGCTTCTGTCTTGTATCCGAACCGACCGGACGATCCACGATCAGCTTGACACCGGTAATCTCGGTGATCTTCTTACCAATTGTGGTTTCCCATTCATCACCGCTTATTGGAGCCGGTCCATTGACATAGGCGGTAAATGTCTTAATTTCTTTTGGCTTCTCAGCTTCAGCTGTAGTAGCCTTTTGAGTGTTTTCACCAACTGCCGTTTTTTCCGGCGCTGTACCTTGATTCTGCCCACAACCTGCCATTACTGCCAATAACATGATGACTGCCATTACTAGAGATAAAATACGAAGGTGTTTCATACAAAATCCTCCTTTTCAATGTACAAAAGGTTTTCTCCGGAGAAAACGCTAATGATTCTGACTGATTTTGTATCAGTCTATGTTTTTATTATACAAAATGGAGACAAGCACTAAAACTGAAAAACTAAAGTTTTTATATGAATAAATAAAGTTGGTTTCTTATTCACGAGGTACTCAGTTCCGTTATTTTGCTTTTGAATGGCATGATCTGCTATCTGTGTGATGCTTAATTCTCAAGGGTTCGTGTGCAAAGAGACAGGGAATTGTCATCTATGGAGAGAAATGTGGTGTTGAGCAAATCGGACTGTTCTTTATAGCTTATGCACTGTCCTTTATCATTATAAGTTTCTCTCGCTCGCTTCCCATTTTTATATTTGCGGGTGCGGTTTCAGCATTTGGGTTGTGATGTCAGTGCGTTACCTAAGAAGCAAATGAAAATTGCAAACAGTCTTTAAATGTCTTATACTAAGGAATAGAATTGATACGTTGTATCGGAGGCAATCTGAAATGAACGAACAGCTATTTGAATCAAAGGAAGATATTCTAAAGCGGCTTAGGCGTATAGAAGGGCAAGTAAAGGGAATCCAAAAAATGATTGAAGAGGACAAAGACTGCGTTGATATTCTTACCCAAGTTGCTGCGGTCCGTGCAGCTATCAATAAAGCAGGAAGTCTGATCCTTGAAAAACATTCTGTTACATGTATCGAAAACGCAGTTTCCTGTGAAGATAGGAAACAAGTCCTTAGTGAGCTGACAAGGGCCATGAAAAACTTCATAAAGTTTGTTGATTAAAATTGTGAAGCCGGTTTAAATAATCTTTGCGGCAAGATATTAACCCTTGCAGGAAGAAAAAAATTTTGTTATTATATACCCATAGGGGGTATATAATACGGTATAAAGTATAAGCGCAAGCGAAAGCTAAGCTTAAGACAGAATTTAATTTTCGATTAGGTTAACAGATCAACGAACAACTTTATGAAACAGGAGGAAGATTTTATGGCAATCAAAGTATATTCGACTCCATCATGCCCATGGTGTACGGTAGCGAAAAACTATTTGTCGAGTAAAAAGATACAGTTTGAGGAAGTTGACGTATCCAGGAACAGGGAAGCCGCATTGGAAATGGTACAGAAATCAGGACAAAGAGGTGTACCGGTACTTGATATCAATGGAAAGATTGTTGTCGGGTTTGACCAGGCTGCGATTGACAGCTTGATCAGATCGTAAGAGAATCTGCAGATTTACGGGCATTTGTCCATTTTTTGCAGGTAAATTCCATGATATAAATATCTCCAAAAACTGAATATATGTGGAGGCAGGTCAAATGGATGCTTACAAGGTAATCGAGATCAAGCAAAGTATCTTCGAAAATAATGATCGGCAGGCAGAACAGCTTCGGGAAAAATTGAAAAGTGAAAAAACCTTTTTATTAAATCTGATGTCATCACCGGGCTCCGGAAAAACGACAACCGTTTTAAGAACCCTTGAAGCGTTAAGAGATGAAATGAATATCGGAATTCTGGAAGCCGATATTGACTCTGATGTGGACGCTCATACGGTAGCACAGACGGGTACGAAGGTTATTCAGCTGCATACAGGGGGAATGTGCCATCTCGATGCAGATA
>JAEZLF010000275.1 GCA_023435925.1 Bacillota bacterium | reverse complement strand
GAAAAGCAGAGGGATTTGCCCCAAGCTTGTCCCATAGCACAGGATCGATTGATCGGAACATGTCTACAGCTTCGTAGTTCCAGGTCCACCAAAAATTACCGGATATATCGGATAACCTCGAAAGCTTTTCGGGGATAATTGTTGAAACATTGATTTTACCTAAGGGCCTCATGCTAATTCCTCCAGTCGTTCCATAACCGTATCATCATTGCTGTTGCTCTATTACGATGTTACATTATTTCATATTATTCTATAGTATATGTATTATCCATAAATCGTGCGTTATAACCACTTTTTTCGTGATGTGCTTTACTGGAACCGCTTCAGCAAAGTTCATTTCATAATACCATATTTTTGGTGTTAAAGTGTTAAATATTTATTAAAGAATTAATAAAATTTTCCACTTCTAATTTACTGAATTTTGTTAAAAATAGCAGTATGATTAAGCGATTTTTATTTTATGGAATTGTTGGCTGGGGTATTGAAATCATTTGGACGGGTCTGGGTTCACTGATTGGTGGCGACCTGCGGCTTTTGGGCCATTCAAACCTCTGGATGTTTTTTATATATGGCTGTGCGATATTTTTGGAACCGATTCACCATGCAATCGCGCGTTGGCCTTGGTATTTCAGGGGAATACTTTGGGTTGTGCTGATATGGGGAATCGAATACGCCAGCGGAATGCTTTTATATCTCATTCTTGGTGTGCATCCCTGGTTCTATACAGACATACTGGCTGTCAATGGGATGATAACACTTGCCTATGCACCTGCATGGTTTGTGGCAGGCATGGTATTTGAGCGTCTGCATGCCAATCTGGATCGCTATGGAATTGCCTGAAGGAATTTTTATTGAATCGCTGCGGGATCGCTACAAACTGCTAAAAATTTGGTGTCAAAATTATTCTCAAAAAAATCTAAAAATTAAAAAATTATTAACATTTCAGACTTTCTGTTTTCTAATTGCTAAAAATGCGTTACAATGAATCGGAATATGGTCGGTGAATATAACGAGGCCAAGATAAGGTGGCAGGCACAGTTTTGGTTTGCAGGCGGTGAGCATATCTCCCGCCCCGGATGCATGGGCGAGCAGCAAACGTAGTTTGCGACCAGCCTCGTTGAAACACTGCTGAGGTAAGAAAATTTTTCTCCAAACGAAAAATTTTCTTTGAACCGAAGTGTTATTAAAGGGGAGTCATAATGGAAACTGTTAAAAAACCGGCGCCAAAGTCAAAAGGACGGCGCCTTTTCATATTTTTACTATTTGAATTGATCTTTACCTGCATTACAGCACCGTTGCTGGTGTTCTATGGACCCTTTGAGGATGTCAAAAGTACCATTGTCGGTGCGTCCATGAATACCCTCAGCCACCAGTATATTGCAAAGCTGTTCTTGTCAGATGATGCCATTGTACGGATACTCAAAGACACCCATGCGGTTGACCCGACTGAACAGGGAGAGCAGCTGCAGACAATAAAGCTGAGTAACAAGCATAACAGCAAAATTGAGGTTTTCAATATTGATGGCGGTGATTTTGAAGGAAAGCTGATGGTGGTACACGATCCCACTCGGGTCATTGCAGGTTATTCCTCGCAAATGCCGGATTCGGGAGAGACAACCAGTCAGATTTCAAAGAATAACGGTGCAATAGGCGGTATTAATGCAGGGGGCTTTATGGACAGGGGCTGGACCGGTACCGGAGGCACACCGCTGGGATTTATTGTTCATAATGGAAAGATTATTTATAATCAAGTGAAAAATGATGACACCAAGCAGAATACCGTGGCGTTTACAAAGGAAGGTATGCTGATTGTAGGAAAGCATAGCATGAAGGAGCTGAAGAAGCTGGGAATAAAAGAAGGTGTCAGCTTCGGGCCGCCCCTCATCGTAAACGGAAAGCCAACCATTACGAAAGGCGACGGCGGCTGGGGAATCGCTCCCCGGACAGCCATAGGGCAGAGAGAAACAGGAGAAGTGCTGATGCTTGTCATTGACGGCAGATCACTGGAATCCTTCGGAGCAACGCTGAGGGACGTGCAAGACGTGTTATTGCAGTACGGTGCCGTCAATGCAGCCAATCTGGACGGAGGTTCCTCAACCACCATGTATTATAATGGCAAGGTGATTAATAAACCGTCAGACAAGCTGGGTGAGAGAACAGTTCCATCAGCCTTTGTAGTCACCACTTCGGAAGGTGGTGGTAAACAATGAAAAAACTGAAAAGGATTTATTGCTGGATATTGATTTCTGTGCTGATGCAGACAGCTGTTCTGGCGTACATCAACTACGTATATCTGCCTGGCAGAGGCGGAGTACGTGCGACGATCTTTGAAGCAGAGACAGCAGCAGTAAAGAATCGCAGCATGAAGCTCCCCGAAAATGCAGAAAATGTGACAGTATCCTTTGACGGACTATATGCTGCATACAGACAGGGGGACGAACTGGTTATCGCAGACATTGACCGGAAAAAGACAATAAAAAAGCTGAATCCGGCCGGAGGAACATTCAGTTATTTCCGGTGGCTGCCTGACAGGGAAATGCTCATTTACTCCATAAAAGAGCCGGAAGGTAAAAAGGGTAAGGTTCGGATATCCACCTATGATATCGTGCCGGAGCTTGACAGAAGTTATCCCGATATAACAGGTCTGCCGGAGGAAAGTGAGATCATCAATATTGAGCTGTCGCCGCTGACAAATGTTGTATATCCACTGATAAAAACAAGCGATAGCAGGGCCAGAATATATAAATTTGATATCATGGACAACCTGAAGCTGATTAAAAAAACTGACTTAACAACCGTCATAAAGGAAACAATGTATACGGATACCTTGATATATCAGCTGGAAGATGGTACCATTAGAGTAAGGGACGGAAGAACCGGCAAGCTGACGAAGCTTCCGGTTAAAGAGGCAAAGCTTCTGTTGGATACGGATGATCGTGATTTTATTTATCTGGCGGCAGCGGATGAAAACGGTAAGCTGACTTCTGTTTTTTACGGCAAGGACGGACAGAAGGAAGAAGAGTGGAAAACAGTGAAGCTTGAAAAGCCGCTTGAAAAATCAGATATTTATATAACTGCTGAGGGCGCGATATATGCAGCGGATAAACAGAAAAGCAGCGTTTATGCCCTTGAAGGTAACGGTGCGGCTGATTATCAAGGGGAGCTTTTGAATGTACTTGACAGCTATGTTGTATCTATGGAAGGTAACAAGCTGATACTGCGCATGTTGAAAAAATAGCAGTTTTTGTTTTATATTTTGAATGAGGGGTAAAAATAAGAGAATTACAGGTCAACAATACAACGGGAGGTAGAGTTATGGCTGGAGATAAAATAAAAGTACTGACAAAGAGTAATTTCGAACAGATTGTTGTGAATTCGGATATGCCTGTGCTGGTGGATTTCTGGGCTTCCTGGTGTGGTCCCTGCAGGGCTGTAGCACCAGTTATGGAGGAGCTGTCGGAGGAATATGGCGACAAGGTGGTAATTGGTAAAGTGAATGTAGATGAAGAGGGTGATCTCTCAGCTAAATTCAGGATCATGAGTATACCAACGATCATGCTCTTTAAGGGAGGCCAGGTCGTCGATAAAGTGGTGGGAGCAAGAAGCAAAAACGAATTTGCACAGATGCTGGATAAAAACGTAGATTAAATGAAAGGGGTTGTCAAAATCGGCAACCTCTTATTTATGTAAAATAATTAGTAAAAAGCAGGATTTCGGTAAATTTTATTGAATATATAAATTAGATGCAGTGATTCGTATGATTATTTACACGGAGGGGGATTCTCATGCCTGGGGAAAAACGTTTCAGAACCTCGTTTATGGGTGGTTTCAATAAAACGGATGTCAATTCATATATCGAGAAAATTCTGAAGGAATATGACGAAAAGCTTAAGGAAAAAGATGATGAAATAGCTGCTTTGAAAAATCAAAGCAATATATACAAGGGGAAGTATGAAGAGCTTTCTAAACAGGCGAGTCAATTGAATGAGGATAGAGCAAAAATAGCAGATGTACTGATCACAGCCCGGGAAAAGGCGCAAACGATGCTCGAGGATGCACGTATAGAAGCACTCGAGGAAAAGAAGAAGCTGGAGGGTATTATTGAGCAGGAGAAGGAAAAGCTCATTGATATCCGAAGGGAAATGAAGACGCTGAAGGGTGAAGTAGTCAATACACTGGAGAAATACGCGACCCAGCTGAACACCTTCGTCAGGGAAGATGATGATGAAAATAATGAGGATGATGAAGCAGCAGTCTGATCAGGTTGATCATTGACAGGACCATAGGCAGACGATCCGGATATAGGCGGACAAGGCGATCGTGCAGGACGATTAATAATTTGCAAAACCCCTTGATTTATTCGAAGAGGACTGCTATAATCGAATTTAATTTAATTTAAACGAAATGCAATGACGAGGAAGAGTAGACCTGTGATTATCAAAGAGAGCCGGAGGCTGGTGCAATCCGGTATATGAGCAGGAGGAAGGCAGCCTTTGAGCAGTACCTTGAGAAACCGGAGCAGAAGAGATGCTCTGTGGATAAAGGTCAACGTGTCCTCACGTTACAGGGGGTGGGTATGAATGTACCCGCAAAGAGAATGCTTTTTAGCGTTAATTAGGGTGGTACCGCGGATAACTCCTTCGTCCCTTTCATCAGGGATTGAGGAGTTTTTTATATTGTTTTGGCGAAAAAAGTTATATTGTTTTAGCAAAAATAAAGGATAAGGAGAGATGTATGATGGAAGAGATTCTGGAAATTCTTGAGAAAAACAGCAGGGCAAGTGAAGAGGAAATTGCGCTTATGCTCAACAAAAGTGTGGAAGAGGTACGAGCGACCATAAAAAAGCTGGAAGAGGATAACATCATTGTTGGATACAATACATTGATTAACTGGGATAAATCCAATAAAGAAAATGTCATTGCGCTCATAGAGGTAAAGGTTACACCTCAGAGGGGACAGGGCTTTGATAAGGTAGCCGAACGGATTTACCGCTATCCTCAGGTGAAAGCCTGCTACCTTATGTCGGGAGGATTTGACCTGACTGTCATTATTGAAGGAAACAGTATGAAGGAAGTTGCGCTGTTTGTCGCTGAAAAGCTTGCACCGCTGGAGTCGGTACTAAGCACGGCCACCCATTTTGTATTGAAAAAATACAAAGAAGAGGGAGTCATTTTCGAAGAGAAAGGAAAAGATGACAGGGAGGCTGTGATACTATGAACCTATCGGAGATGATCAAGCCGGCTGTAAAAAATATGCCGCCTTCAGGCATCAGAAAGTATTTTGACCTGCTCAATGAGATGAAGGACGCTATATCATTGGGAATTGGTGAGCCTGATTTTGTAACACCATGGAGCATCCGGGAAGCAGGTATCTATTCTCTGGAAAAGGGGCATACCCATTATTCTTCCAACCCAGGTTTCATAGAACTGAGAAGACAGATTTCCAAATATTTGGACCGTAAATACGGTATCCGATATGATCCGGCTAAGGAAATTGTTGTTACAGTGGGTGCCAGCGAGGGTATTGATATCGCACTGCGGGCACTCGTAGGACCAGGTGATGAGGTTATTATTCCGGAGCCAAGCTTTGTTGCTTACAAAGGCTGTACCAGCTTCACGGGAGCGACCCCGGTTGCTATTGAGCTGAAAGCCGAAGATGAGTTCAAACTCAAGCCGGAGCAGCTTGAGAAAGCATTGACTGATAAAACGAAGGTTGTTATACTGCCATTTCCCAATAATCCCACGGGGGCAATCCTGACCAGGGAAGAACAAAAG
>JAEZLF010000270.1 GCA_023435925.1 Bacillota bacterium | reverse complement strand
CGTTTAATCCATTATGTTAATGGATGTGTTTTCATAAACTTGATGGCTTGAACTACATTTGGCGTTATAATTATTATGACTTAAGTCTGGCTTTAAGCTCTTTTATTTTTGTTTCTATTACCCTGATAACTTTTTTAAATTCCTCATCATTCTTACCTGTAGGATCATCCAGTCCCCAATCTTCCCTGTGTTTACATGGAAGGTAAGGGCATTCCACGTTGCACCCCATTGTAATAACGATATCAACTGAAGGGATTTCATCAAGCATCTTTGAATATTGAGTTTTCTCCATATCTATATCATAAAGCTCTTTCATTAGTCGCACAGCATCTTGATTAATTTGAGGTTTTGTTTCTGTTCCAGCAGAGTAGCTTTCAAATACATCAGACCCATTATACTTACCAAGTGCCTCAGCTATTTGACTACGACATGAATTATGAACACATATAAATGCAACTTTAGGCCTATTACTCATTGGCCACTCATCCTTTCTATCTTTTAACTGGAAACCAGTTTTTTGTCTTATTAATATATTTTACAAGCATAAGCATGACAGGAACTTCCGTCAGAACACCAACTGTACATACAAGTACTACTGGAGAATCCGGACCGAAAAGCGTAATAGCAACAGCTACTGCTAATTCAAAGAAATCAGAAGCAGCTATAAGAGAAGCCGGTGCAGCAATATTATGAGGTAGTTTCCCCCATCTACACAACTGATAAGATAGGGTAGCAGAGATGATGTTCTGAAGAACCAGTGGCACAGCAATCAGAAGCACATAAAATGGGTTCTCCAAAATGATATCACCCTGGAAAGTAAAAATAATAACCAGTGTTAACAATAGTCCCAAAGTTGTAATACCGTCAAATTTAGGGACAAATTTCTCATTGAAGTATTCCAATCCTTTTTTCTTTATCATCAAAACCCTTGTTAATGCACCTGCTGCCAGAGGAATAACAACAAAGAGGATAATAGAAAAGATAAGTGTATCCCATGGTATTTGTACATTATTAATACCAAGAAGGAATGATGTTATCGGTACAAAAAGAATAATAATCAGCAAATCATTGACCGAAACCTGTACCAAGGTATGTGCAGGGTCACCTTTTGTGAGATTACTCCACACAAATACCATTGCAGTACATGGAGCCACACCTAACAATACCGCGCCGGTTACATAGCTCTGTGCTAAATCAGCTGATATAAATCCATTAAAGATCACATAAAAGAAAAGTGATGCTAATCCGAACATAAGGAATGGCTTTATAAGCCAACTGCTTCCTGTTGAAATTAACAATCCGAGGGGATTTTTTCTTACGTTTTTTATAGACTGAAAATCAATTTTCATCATCATTGGATAGATCATAATCCAAATGAGGACAGCGATTGGTATATTTTGACCCGCATATTGAAGCTTTTCAAGAAAATCAGGAACTTCCGGCAAAAACCTACCTATTAAAATTCCTGTTGCCATGCATAGGAGTACCCATACGGTTAAGTACTTTTCAAAAAAACCAATTCCACTATTTTGTTCCTTACTCATAAATCGATCCCCTTTCTTTCTAAGCCATCAAAAAAAGTAATCAAGTTTTGTGGGATTTCATATTTCTCACTTGTTGAAGTACTTGAACCATGCCCACCATATACTTCTTTCAAAATCGCGTTGATAATCATCAGAATCACTTTTATTCAATACTTTTGCTACCTCCAGAAAGGTTCGCTATACTTTCAATTGATGCATCCTGAGTCCAAGGGATTGCAACAAAGTTATTAGAACTTATTTGCTTAACTTTTTCTAACCATTGCTTTTCAGCGTCAGCGCGAGTGATTAACATACTATTTTGAGTATTCGTCAATGAAAGGCACTGATTAACTACCCACCATTTATTATTAATTCCCGCTCTGCTTAAGTCACCCTTCAGCCTCTGAGCTTCAAATACCGGTGTCGCTTCAGGCAATGTAACTATTATAACCTCTGTTTGCTTCTCATCCCGAAGTCTTGGAAGTAATCTTTGAACAGATCCTGGTGTTTCACCTTTTGTTCTCTGAACCTCCTTATGATAGCTCTGTGTAGAGTCAAGTAAAAGAAGCGTGTGGCCCGTTGGTGCAGTATCAATAATTACGACCTCATTTTCAGCCTTGTCAACAATCTCAGCAAAAGCTCTAAATACTGCAATCTCCTGTGTACATGGAGAGCGTAAATCCTCTTCAACATAAGCTATATCATCTTCGCTCATTGTTTCACGAGCCTTACATAATACCTCATTTTGATATCGCAATAGTTCCTGCTTTTCATCTATTTTGCTTAGTTTTATATTTTCCGTCTCTTCAACCACATGTGTGAGATGGTCGGCCGGGTCAGTCGATGTTAAATGTACCTTAACACCCTTTCTAGCAAGAGCCAGAGCAATGGTTGCAGCAATCGTTGTTTTTCCAACACCGCCCTTACCCATTGTAAATATCACTTTTTTGCCTGCCGTGTAAATATCTTCAATCAGAACATCAATATGTCTTAAATTTAAAGGTTTGCTATAAACATTATTTTTTGTATAATCATCACTGCATAAAAAGGTTCTAATATTATCAATACCAACAACGTTGTAAGAACGAAGTGGTATAGTGAAAACCTTTAATTTTTTTAAACCCTGCGGCATATTTTCTATAGCCTTTTGCTGCTTATCTAACATTTTACTCGAAACATCATCCGATGCTTCACTCAACATGCCATTGATGACTAAAACTTGGTTGTTTATTCCCAGATCAATAAGCTCATGACTTGATCGTTCCGCTTCAATCAAAGGAGTTTTCTCAGGTCTTGAGACCAGTATTAAAGTTGTTTTATCCTTATCCGCAAGGTTTGCAACCGCATTCTTATACATACCCTTTTTATCTTCAAGTCCAGCAAGCTGACCTAAACATGATGCCCCATGTGTACTTTCACTGATAAAATTACTCCAGGCTGATGGCAATTGTAGCATACGAAGTGTATGACCTGTCGGAGCAGTATCAAAAATAATATAATCGTATTTATTCTCTGTGGATTTATCGGTGATGAAGTTCGAAAATTGGTCAAAAGCTGCTATTTCAACTGTACATGAACCTGAGAGTTGTTCCTCCATATTTACAATTACACTATCAGGCAACTTTCCCCTATAGGGAGCAATAACCGATTCCCTATACTCTCTGGCAGCTTCCTCCGGGTTAAGATTTGCCACCATTAACCCCGGCACTCCATCAATCGGGACTCCTTTAACATCAAGCTCAGTATCAAAAACGTCCTGCAGATTGGATGCCGGATCAGTGCTTATAAGTAAAACCCTTTTTCCACTATCCGCCAAACTTACTGCCACTGCACAGGCGGTAGATGTCTTTCCAACTCCGCCTTTTCCAGTGAAAAACATATATTTCGTCAGATTTATTTTATCTAAATGAAATGACTCATAAGTATTCTTTGACATCCTAACAGCACCCCTCTGACCCACAGCAGCAATCGCTCTTCTTCTGAGTTTTTGTGTTAATTTCAACCCCTAACCATGCTGAAAGCTCTTCGTTTGTTGGATAGCTTTTGGTTTTCACAACTTCACCATCTGCAAGCGTTACAGGAAGTACATCAGCTCCTTCTTTTTGAAGAATTTCATTTATGACCTTATTAGTGATAAAATCCTGGGGCTCATTTGACAAACCGTGCCTTTTTATAATAATACCTTTTTCTTTTAGTGAATTAATAACTGTTGCTACTCTTAAAAGCTCTGTATCAATCGATGGTCCACAAACTCCAGTTGAACAGCACATTGCCGGGTCAAAAATCTCAACATTCTTCATTATAAAATCCTCCTTAACAACATTGATTATCAGATTTTTTATTTTTGTACTTTTTACAAATACAGTCTTCTTTATCGCTTGTTATACATGTAAAAAAAGCTTTAACCTCATCTGTTTTTTCCTTGTTTAATGTATATCTCATCCAAGCCCCATCACGCACTGCATTTACCAGACCGCTTTCAGACAAAATCTTCATATGATAGCTCAGAGTGGATTGGGAAATACTGAGTTCTTCTAATATATCGCATGCGCACAGTTCTCCACATGATAGCATATCAATAATCTTTAACCGTGTTTCATCTGACATGGCCTTAATTGCAGGAACATATTCTGCATAGGAATGCTCCATAAAATAACCTCCTTACATATTTATATGTATCAATGATATCGAACGTTCTCGATATAATAAATAATATCAACCATATCGATAGTTGTCAATATGTTATGTAAATAGATAACGATAATACTCAACTCCCATAGACCTTGTCGCAGTAGGATATTGACCACCGCCTCGTTCCGAGGTGTCCCGACCATGCTCCGCAGGTCGTGTCTTCTAACCCAACAACCACTTAGTAAATACAAAAAAATCCACTCTACCGAGTGGATTTTCTGTATTTACAGGGGCAGTAGGATTTGAACCCACGACCTGCGGTTTTGGAGACCGTTATTCTACCAGCTGAACTATACCCCTATTGCTGTTGCTTATTTATAGTACTATGAATTGTCTTAATTGTCAAGATAATATTAATATTTTTGTCCCTTCTTTTGCTCTTTCACATCTTTCCATTTCCATGATTTGGATCGCTTACAAAGATCTCTCATTAATACACTACACCATCACGTACTACCAGTTTACTGCCAATCATATATCCACTCCACCCAGCCAAAGCTTCTGGCAGACAGGGTGGAGCAGTTATATCATCCTAACAAAACATTCATTTTCCTCACACATCAGGTAATTAATCTTTACTGTAGCGTGTTATAGAAATCATCGAAATCCTCCTGATCCACCTGGAAGAAACCTATCTCGTCGACATATATATAACCATCCTTCAAAAGTCGGATTGATGTAATCAGGTTATCCTCGGTCCTTAGGTATATGAACTTCTGGCTATTCATGGTTGTCTCATCAATAAGGGTATCTATGGATCTCTCTACCGGTGTCGAGGAATAGAGCGCTTTGATAAAATTATTTAAAGCATCATCGGCCTGCAGCTCTATCCTCTGGGTTCCACCGTTGTTCCAGCTATCCATGCTTTCCCATTGGTAAGAGACAACATTACCCTTTAGATTAAGTAGCTTAAAATAATCATCGCCGCGATCCATGGTTAAGCCGCCAAAGCTGTCGTAAATCTCACATCCAAAGCCTCCCTCATAGGCAGTGTAAACCATTAAACGATACTTACTGTCATAGCCCTTCACTGTATAGACCTCTGCTTCACCGATATTAGAGGCAAAGTCTTTGATATATGCATCCTCACCACTCCATTCATCGATTCCGCCTGTTGTTGTGCCAAGATAATCACCGCGAAGGTTGAGCATATCTGCTTCACTAACGGTATATCCGTCCGTTGTTGCGATTACTGTACTGTATCTGATATAGATTCTGTTCTGATATACGAATAAAGGGCGCATTCTTACAGTAATCTCGCCGTTTGCGGTAGGAAGCTCCATCTCAGGAATGGTTATGCTCGGTCGTGTGACACCAACGCCTCCTTGATTTACCGCATAAACCCCGGCTATGATAATGACAGCTACACCTGCCAGGGCGAAGGCAGTTCTCATGACATATTTGGCTACAGGCTTCTTTGCAGAAAGCGCTGCCTTCATCTTGAGCGCTGTTTCATTCTGAAAGTTCTCAGATACCTTTATCTGATTCATAGCGTTATTATATTTTTCTCTATTCATGCTCGAATCCTCCATCTAATTTTGTTTTCAGTAGCTTCCTTCCTCTGGATA
Source organism: Bacillota bacterium (assembly GCA_023435925.1). Taxonomy (GTDB): domain Bacteria; phylum Bacillota; class Clostridia; order Acetivibrionales; family DTU013; genus JAEZLF01. The sequence goes on along the minus strand of JAEZLF010000270.1, from coordinate 1,082 downwards.
ACCAGGTTCCTATGGTCCCAGGGCTTTTTTGCAGTAGTTTACTAATCTCCTGCATAGAATAATTCTCATAATAAAACAGGTGGATCACACTGCGATAATTAGCCGGTAACTCGAATACTGCCGCCAATACTTCACTTTCTTCCTCCGCCATATAGCTGATATCTTCGTCCAAGGGGACACTCTTACGAAACCAGGCAGATTTCAAGCGATTCTTACATTGATTGATCGTAACCCGAATGAGCCAGGCCTTCTCATGCTCTTCGCTTTCGAACCCTTTCCCTCTTCTCATTAAGCTAATGTATACCTCCTGCACAATATCCTCGGCATCTGCAATATTCTTCATATAAGTGAATGCAATCTTGATTAAGCTTTTTGAATATTTATCTAATATAAAATGGATATACTCATCGGTACCAAATGAAAAATTCAAATATCTCATCTCCTTTCACTTATAATACAATTCAAAGCATTTATATTTTTCACGCTGATTAATATTTTTTTATTCTAAAAAACACCCCTGCCAAAGCAGCGGTGCTCCTATTTTTTATGCCTTCAACTATTATGTCATCCAAATAATGCTTTAAACTTTCACTAAAATTCTGCAAAGAGAAATTCCTCACAGGCCGCACAGGAATCAATATGATCGATTACCTTACAGACCTGTCCCTTCATACTATCACCGATTTCTCGTTGGACAGCTACTTCGTTTTCTATGATATGTGCCGTCTCATTGGCACAGGTAGAATGATCCACAATACGATCAAACAGCCCTTGTATCTCCTGAAGTAAAAACGCAACCAGCTTGATCTCCTCTTCCTTCGTCTCCGATAATCCGGTCATAAAATATTCTTGAAGTCGTTTCACTAGCTTGGTGCCTTCCTTTGATAGGTTTAATATGGTATCACTCATATTCATGGAATCGAAGGTATTTTTCTCTAGTACTAATTGTGATTGTTCCCATTTCTCAATCATCTTTGTCACATCAAATATGCTTTCCTGTGCTGTCGCCAAATAAACTAATCTTTGATTGGCTATATCCTTCATTAGTAACCCCCATTATTAATGAAAATTTCAAAACATTA
>JAEZLF010000269.1 GCA_023435925.1 Bacillota bacterium | reverse complement strand
GAGATTGATGGAGTGGATCAGGTAAAGGCAGATATTATTTTTAATGAAGATTTCAACTCAGAGACCTTCGGTGAAATCAAACGTGCCTATTTGGAAATTACTACAATGGATAAAACACCAGGTACGGCCGGTGTAGGAAACGAACGGGGAGATAAAGACATCAGTGTTCAGCATAAAGAAGCTGAAGAAGGAACAAAAGGAGTGAAAGGACAAGGTGAAGGTGAAGCTGAAGCAAGAGGAGGAAGTGAAGCTCCGAAAGTGGATGTAGTTGCAAAAGTAGAACAGGTCGCTGTTGGGAAAGCAAATCAGCTGCAAGTTTCGGATGAAAGCTGTGACCCCATCATTAAAAAAAATCTGGAAGAAAGAATTGTACAGGTTTTTGGCATAGATGGGGAAAACATTATTATTTCACGTAAGGGGGGGTGAGAGCGTGGATATGATCAAACGTATCAAGGAGTACATTGCCGGTAAAGACAGGAAGAAACTCATCGAAAATGCTGCTATTGCAGTTATTATCGGAATCATTGTCATTATTGCCGGCAGTACGATCTTTCGAAGCAGTAAAACGGATATTCCACAGAAAAGCCAGCAGAAGAGTTCAAATGCAGATGATGCTTCTCAATCAACACTGTCTGTCGGAGACAATCTGGAAATGAAGCTGCAATCCGTATTATCGCAGATTCAGGGGGTTGGTAAGACCGATGTGATGATCACATACAACACTACCAGAGAAAACGTTCCGGCCTATGATATAAACAAAAATCAGAGCTCCACAGAAGAAAAAGATAGCGAAGGAGGGACAAGGAGTATCCGCCAGGAGGAATATGACAGTTCAGTGGTTTTTGAGGATGGATCCGGCGGTGGAAAGATTCCTGTCATATTGAAAGAACTGGAGCCCGAGGTGAAGGGAGTTCTAGTCGTGGCGGAGGGCGCCGGCAGCATTGAAGTCAGAGAACGGATACTGAATGCGGTAGCTGTGGTTTTGGACATACCTGTACATAAGGTTGAAATCGTTCAGATGAAAAAGTAACAGGTATTCCAAAAAAGAGATATAAACGCAAAACCACTTGAATATATTAATTATTAAGTGGGACAAAAAACATTTAAAACATATTTTCAGTTTCATAAAGGGGGCAATGCTCATGATGGTTTTTAAAAGAAAACAAATAGTTATTCTGGCACTGGTTCTGATGATTGTTGTAGCCGGCTATCTTCAGTACAGCTACAGACAGGGAAGTACATCGGCAGACATAAACGGAAAACTTGGTGAAGCTGTTTATGTGGATAATGAGATCGACAACGAAGGTTTAGCCGGGGTAGAGTCTGACACAGATGATATTGCAAATTTACAGAAAAATGTGAGTGCGTCCAAAATGGCAAATGATTATTTTGTTCAGGAAAAAATGGAAAAGGAGCAAAGCAGAAGCAAAAGCAGCGAAGCTTTAAAGTCGATCACTGAGGATATCAATGCCAGCATTGAAACAAAAGAGGCGGCATATGAAAAAATGATGGCAATCACTGAGAATGCCGACAAAGAAATGAGAATAGAAGCCTTGATTAATAAAATGGGATTTGCTGAGAGTTTTGTGCTGTTTGCTGATAACGGAAGTGTTGATGTTGTCATAAAGACACCAAGCCTTTCCACCTCACAAACGGCTCAAATAACGGATATCGTAACCAGGCAGGGTGACGTTGAGGTGGAAGATATCCACATTAAACCATTGTTTTAAGGAATACAAAGCCTAATGAGTCAAAATGTGCAGCTGCTGATATCAACACTGTAATAGTACGGGAAATTATGGCGGGCGTGATTTTACATTCTTGTATATCAATGTTATAATAGACAAAATGACGCCTTAAGTAAAGTCCGTTACCGGGAAACGTCCCCTTTTGAGGCTATCGTACTGTCCATTGTGCAAGGGTCAGCGGAACGTCGTCCCTAAAGAATCTGTGGAGGTAAGCTATGGAAGAAAATGTTCAGAGTGTGGTCAATGAAATCGGTGCAATCAAAATAACAGATGAGGTCGTTGCCATCATAGCCGGTATTGCCGCTATGGATGTTCCGGGTGTTACCGGTATGAGCGGTGGTATAGCCGGTGGTATTGCAGAAGCTCTGGGCCGTAAAAACCTCTCCAAGGGTGTTAAAGTAGAGGTCGGAGAGAAGGAAGCGGCGATTGACCTTTTCATCATTGTGGAATATGGATTCCGTATACCTGAAGTCGCATGGACCATACAGGAAAAAGTAAAGCAGGCTGTGGAGGAGATGACAGGCCTGAATGTAGTAGAGGTTAATATCCACATTCAGGGCGTTAATATTGAACGGGAGCACAAAAAAGAGCTGCTGGAGGAACAGACAAAAGCAAAGTAAAATCGTATTAGTGAATAAACCCTGCAAAGGGTTTATTTTTTTGGGAAAATAAACTATAATGAATTTGATAGCAAGGTACTTAATTTTTTGTAGCCAAAGATAAATCGTTATCGGAAGGGTGGTTGCCTATGAATATTTTTTACAGAGTTCTGCTGGCTGTATATGCCTTTTGTCTAGCGCTGTTTTCAGCAGTTGTGATGTTTATCACGATCCGGCCGCGTGTATATACCTTTATTTCGGATTATCTTTCCGGAAATGTTTTTGTTGCAGGCATAACAGGTTTGAAAATCGCTGTCTTTATTATTGCACTGGTGTTTTTTGCTCTCAGCCTGATATTTCTGTTGTCCGGTGTGAAAAGTAATAAGGATAAAAAGGCGGTCAGTAAACATACTAATATTGGAGAAATCAGAATATCTCTGAATTCCATTGAAAATATTGCTCATAACGCATCGAAAAATGCTGTCGGTGTCAAGGATTCCAAAACCCTTGTCAAAAAAGCGGAAGATGGCGTGATGATCGAAGTTCGAATGGTTGTTATGCCGGAAATGAGTATACCGACCATTTCGGAAGATGTTCAGAACAGAGTGAAGAAAGCCGTTGAAGAAGCTTCCGGCATTATAGTCAAGAATGTTAAGGTTATAGTGGACAGTATTTACTCAGGTGTTACATTTAAGGCCAGAGTAGAATGATAAGGGCAGGAGGTGCCGACGATGAACATAGAAATGATCGTGGAGTTTTACAATAAGCATCGTGGTGGAATAATTGGTGCTGCTATCGGTTTCCTGCTGGCTGTATTCATATTGATACTGGGCTTTTTTAGAGTGCTTTTTATTGCAATATTTGTCGGGGTAGGTTATTATATTGGCAAAAGAATACATGATGACAAGGATTATATCAGGAATCTTCTGGACCGGGTCTTACCTCCCGGAACTTATAGATAGGTGTAAAGCAACGGGAAAAGGGAGGATTATAAATGGGACGCAGAGCCTCCAGAGAGATGGCTATGAAGCTTCTATACCAGTTGGAAATACAAAAGGATGGCAGAGAAGACCAAAAAGCATTGTTCTTTGAAGAGAATACGCTTGCTGAAAAGGACAAGGCCTATATCAGCAATGTGATTGACGGTGTATACAACAACTGTGAATTTATTAACAATACAATTGAAGTCAATTCCAAAGGTTGGAAAATAGGCAGGATATCGAAGGTAGATCTTTCAATTATGCGTCTGAGCATCTATGAAATTTGCTTCAGAGATGATATTCCTGTCAGTGTTTCAATCAATGAAGCAGTAGAGCTTGCAAAAAAATACAGCAATGAAGATGCCGGTTCTTTTGTAAATGGTATTTTAAGTAAGATAGCTGCTGAAAAAGCATCTTCTGCTACGAAGAGCGACGGCGGTTCGACGACATGTCCATAAAGAATATTTTATCTGTATCAGAATTGAATAAGTACATGAAGGATTTGGTTTCAAGGGATATTATTCTTTCGGGGTTGTGGGTAAAAGGAGAAATATCCAATTTTAAGAACCATTATTCCGGTCATTTTTATTTTACTCTAAAAGATGAGAAAGCCGTATTAAAATGTGTGATGTTCCGCTCTCATGCAGCATCACTTCCCTTCATTCCGGAGGATGGTATGAAGGTGTTGATACGCGGATACATATCTATATTCGAACGGGATGGACAATATCAGCTGTATGCCGAGGAAATGCAGCCCGATGGCGTCGGAGCCCTTTATGTAGCTTTTGAAAAGCTGAAGAAAAGATTGCAGGCAGAGGGGCTTTTTGACGAGTCCCAAAAGAAAAAGCTTCCTTATATACCTGGCTCTATCGGTGTGATCACTTCTTCGACCGGCGCTGTTATCAGAGACATTATCAATGTGCTGAGCAGAAGATTTTTTCATGTGAATATTAAGCTGTATCCGGTTCAGGTGCAGGGTGAACAGGCGGCCGGTCAAATAGCTGCTGCTGTAAAACGTCTGAATGAACTCAACATGGTGGATGTCATCATTGTCGCAAGGGGCGGAGGCTCTCTGGAAGAATTATGGGCTTTCAATGAAGAGATTGTTGCCAGAAGCATTTATGAGTCCAGAATTCCTGTGATATCTGCTGTCGGTCATGAGACGGATTTTACGATCTCTGACTTTGTCGCGGATGTACGTGCATCAACTCCTTCGGCAGCGGCGGAGCTGGTGATGCCTGAAAGAACCTTGGTCGAAAACAGGCTCGATAGCCTCAAAATGCGGATAAGAAATGCCATGATAAAGAAAATGTCGATGGAAAGACTGGCGTTGAAGAGGTTATCCGAGAGTGTTGCATTCAGGCAGCCATACAACAAGGTTTATCAGGAGCGTATGCTGCTGGATGTTCAGAAGAGATATCTGTACAAAGCTTTGACGGCACTGAACAGCGGATATCGGAACAAGCTTTCGCTGCTTGCTGCAAGGCTCGATACACTCAGCCCTCTTAACTCATTGGCCAGAGGTTATAGTATAGTGAAGTCTGGAAAAGACGATACTTTGGTTAAATCTGTTCATAATGTATCTGTTGGAGACAGGCTTGAAGTGTATTTAAAAGATGGGGAACTGGATTGCGTGATTGAAAGGATTAAGGTCTCTCCAAACAATAACCGCTTCAAAACGGGATGTTATTGCTTGGAGAGCCCTGAAGAGGAGGAAAGGCCGTGAAGGATAAAGGTGTAAGCTTTGAAAAAGCGATTGAAGAGCTTGAGGAAATTGTCAAGAAGCTTGAAAAAGGCGAATTAACATTGGATGAATCCATAGAATTCTTCCAGAGAGGTGTTGAATTGACGAAATACTGCAGCAAGAGGTTGGATGAAGCTGAACGCAGTATCACCATACTCGTAGAGAGTGATAATGGCCAGATCGTTGAAAAGGAGATGCCTGTATAAAGGCTTTGTAAACAAAATGGACTTTACGGCACGATTGGATAAATGGAATCTGACAATTAATAATGCACTGGATGACTATCTGGCGATTTCCGATGGACCGGGTTCAGACATATATAAAGCGATGAAATATAGCCTGATGGCCGGAGGAAAACGGCTAAGGCCTGTTTTGGCACTTGCTGTCAGCGAAATGCTTGGCGGCGATAAAAATGATGTACTGCCTTACGCATGTGCAATTGAAATGATACATACCTATTCTCTGATTCACGATGATTTGCCTGCGATGGACAATGATGACTACAGAAGAGGTATACCGACAAATCACAAGGTGTTCGGAGAAGCGACTGCAATACTGGCCGGAGACGGACTGCTAAACAAGGCTTTTGAACTTATGCTTAACAGTACGGTATCTGCACCGGATAAACTGGAGGAACGCTTAAAGGCAATGCAGCTAATTGCCCGGTGTGCAGGTGCAGAAGGTATGATACGCGGTCAGATGATTGATTTGGAATCCGAGAATTCCGTTATTTCCGGAGAAACCCTTGAATTTATGCATAAGTGTAAAACCGGTGCCCTTATAAAAGCTCCTGTTCTGGCGGGTGCATTAATCAGCGGCGCATCAAAGGAAGAATATGATCAACTGGAAAAATACGCTGAGAGCATCGGGCTGGCTTTTCAAATCAAGGATGATATCATGGATGTCAACAGCAGCCTGGATCAGATGGGAAAGGCTTCAGGAAGAGATGCGGCGGAAAACAAATCGACTTACGTAACTTTATTTGGCGTGGAGGAAGCGGAGAGAATGCTGGATAAAGTCATACATGCAGCAGTGGAATCCTTGAGTTATTTCGGTGACAAGGCAGAATTCCTGAAATCTCTTGCAGTCTACATAAAGGATCGCAGCAAGTAAGCATAAACCTGCATTCCTTATGTGCAGTCCAAACAAATAAGCATAAAGCCGATAAAAGGGCCTAATTCTTGAAACAGCCCTTTTTTGTCTGTAAATCAAACACTTGTTATTCTTTATCGGTTCATATAAATATGCTATAATGTCATCATTGCTGAGGATACGATATCCTCAGATCCTCATAACTGAGGAATGCAAGGTGGTGCAGTATTCTAGTCAGTACTGCCGTTTCTAAAGACGGGCCTAAAAATCCGTTTAAGGGCATATCGATGAAGTTCCTTGTGTCGGCTTGTTACGCCCAGTGGTGGGCTGATGCTGGGAGTTAAGGTTTAGGGGCGATCTGCAATGGCATGCAGGCGTTGACCCCTCTACCGTGGAGACCTTGACTTTTGGAAGATTGGACATTGTTGTGGAAAATAGTGAAGCAGCCGTGTACTTCGACCACGAGCAGGGATTAAACCTGTTAGGCGGTATCATTCGATGCTGTGAACAGTGTAGCCTGCCTTGAGTGAATATGGTGGATAATGGATCAGATGCACGATTACTGGCCGGTATGAGCGCATTATCGCTGTTTGAAACCTTATTTGCAAAAGAGGCTAGGAAACGGACAGGCTGTTGAGGAAAACTCCTAGACTGTTCTGAAGAAATATGATGGGGATTGCAGTGTGGACTAAGTGGTAATCAGGCTCCGTCAGCGGTAACGCCGCGGCCGGTGATTTAAAGGGAAACCGCTGTTTTGGCGACATTTCAGTATTACCGGGGGAAATCCTGCCTGACCTAAGCCGCAAAATTTACTCAGCATATTACCACCTGTAAAATAAGGGGGCACATTGTGTCCCCTTATGATTAATAAATTACGGAGGTTTCTATAGTGGATGGCCGTTACAAGCATCCGGTTGACGAGAAAAAAGTGAAATTCAAGCAAAGTCCCGTATCCGGTTCGAAAAAAAGTAATACGATCTGGACTTTAACCATAACCGTTGTCTCCTTTTTCATATCAACCATATTAACCATCGCTTCTTCCAACGTTTTAAAGGAAGCCGATATCATAACGGCATTTCTTGTTATTTTTCTAATTATTTTGGTAAATATTATCTTTGATATTATTGGAACTGCGGTTACTGCAGCTGACGAGACACCTTTTCATGCAATGGCTTCCCGAAAGCTCTATGCAGCAAAACAGTCCATAAAGCTGATTCGCAATGCCGACAAGGTATCGAATGTGTGTAATGATGTTGTTGGAGATATCTGCGGTATCATCAGCGGAGCTGCCGGAGCCTACATTGTCATCAGAATTGTTGGAGACAAAGAAGCTCTTACTTTCACCGAACTGGTGGTAACAGGACTCATCACAGCATTCACTGTCGGAGGCAAGGCACTCGGAAAAACGATAGCAATCAGTAACAGTAATTATATTATATATAAGGTTAGTGTGATCTTGAAATTTATACTTGATAGGTCATTATTTTGGAAAAGAAAAAGGAAAACAAAAAAATGATTGAGAATGGAAACATGGGGATTCTGCTTGATAAAATAAATTCGCCGGCTGACATCAAAAAACTGAATACTGCACAGCTTACAGCGTTAGCTGATGAGCTAAGGCATTTTCTCATTGAAAAGGTGTCTGAAACCGGGGGCCATCTGGCATCCAATCTTGGCGTCGTTGAACTGACGCTTGCCTTACATAAGGTTTTTGACGCGCCGAAGGATAAAATTATATGGGATGTGGGGCATCAGTCTTATGTACATAAAATTATTACCGGCAGAAGAGAGCATTTTGATACACTGAGGCAGTTATGCGGTATTTCAGGCTTTCCTAAAGGGTGCGAAAGTGAATATGATTGCTTTAATACCGGTCACAGCAGCACTTCCATATCAGCGGCACTTGGGATGGCAAAAGCCAGAGACATATTGAAGGAGCATTACTCTGTTGTGGCCGTGATTGGAGATGGAGCTATGACAGGGGGAATGTCCTTTGAAGCATTGAATGATGCGGGGCGTTCTCCGAATAACTTAATTATTATTCTCAATGACAATGAAATGTCCATTAGTAAAAATGTTGGCGGCTTTTCCCGCTATTTGAGCAAGATCAGAACTCAACCGATTTATTCCAGGGCAAAGGAAGATCTGGATTCCTTTCTCAACAGCATACCCGCCATTGGAAAGAGTGCGGTACGTGTCCTTGACAGAGCAAAGGGCACGATAAAGTATATCGTCATGCCAGGAGTGATTTTTGAGGAGCTGGGCTTCAAGTATCTCGGACCCATCAATGGCCATGATATGAATGAGCTTTCTAAAGTCCTTTCTAATGCCAGAAACCTTAAGGGTCCAGTTCTGATCCACGTGCGGACTCAAAAGGGGAAGGGCTACAGCTTTGCGGAAAAAAAACCTCAGCTTTTTCATGGAATATCACCTTTTGAGATTGAAACCGGTGAGGTTAAAGCAAATAACGGTTTAACTTTTTCGGACGTATTCGGTAAAAAAATGGTTGAAATGGCAGCTACCGAAACCGGATTGGCTGCAGTAACGGCAGCAATGCCCATGGGAACGGGCTTGGATGAATTTTCCAAGAAATATCCTGAGCGGTTTTTTGATGTTGGTATTGCCGAACAGCATGCGGTTACTTTTGCTGCCGGGCTGGCAAAGGCAGGAATAAAACCGGTAGTGGCGGTATATTCCACTTTTCTGCAGCGCTCCTATGATCAGATCATTCATGATGTTGCACTGCAGAATCTGCATGTAGTACTGGCCATTGACAGAGCAGGTCTTGTAGGCGAAGATGGCGAAACGCATCAGGGGTTGTATGATATATCGTTCTTAAATCATATACCGAATATGACAATAGCAGCACCCTCTGATTATGAAGAATTTGAGAAGCTGCTGAAATTTGCGGTATCTTCATACAATGGGCCGATCGCGATAAGATATCCCAGGGGTAACGGAGCGAAGCAACTGGTTCCAGGCCCCGAAATTCAATACGGAAAAGGTATAAAAATCGTTTCTGGTAATGATGTTTCAATCATAGCAGCAGGAAATATGGTAGAGACTGCACTACAGGTTTCCGAAATATTGAAGAACAAGGGTATCCATGCTGAAATCATCAATGCCAGATTCATTAAGCCCCTTGATCAAAGGCTGATATTGGAGAGTGCATTCAAAACACGCACTGTAGCAACCTTCGAGGATCATGCGGTAACCGGAGGATTCGGGAGCAGTGTTCTGGCACTTCTGAATAAGATGGGATATAATGGAAAGGTAGGCGTTTTTGGATTTCCGGATATCCCGATTGAGCATGGTTCCAGATGCGAACTCCGGAAAAAATACGGACTGGATGCGGATTCCCTTGCGAAGGAACTGCAAAAATTACTTGGAAGATAGATGTATTACCTTTAGGCATCCTGTTTTGTAACATATACAGAGCAGGGGAAATACGGGAGGTATTTTATTGGAAAAGGAAAGACTTGACATATTACTTGTTCAAAAAGGTTTGTGCGAAAGCCGTGAAAGAGCGAAAAGCTCTATTATGGCGGGTTTGGTGTATGTAAATGGCGAACGGGCAGATAAGGCTGGAAGTAACTATGCACAGGATGCGGAAATCGAAATCAGAGAAAATTTGAATCCGTACGTAAGCAGAGGCGGACTTAAGCTGGAGAAAGCAATGAAAGTCTTCGGCATAGAACTCAATGACAAAGTAACCATTGATGTAGGCGCTTCTACAGGCGGCTTTACGGATTGTATGCTAAAAAATGGTGCTGTAAAGGTCGTAGCTATCGATGTCGGTTATGGTCAGTTAGCTTGGAAATTGAGAAATGATGAGCGGGTATTGAATCTCGAACGCACGAATATCCGCTATGTAAAGCCGGATGATATCGGTGTTGCGGCTGATTTCGCATCTATTGATGTATCCTTCATTTCATTGAAAAAGGTATTGCTGCCGGTGCTTGGCCTTTTGGACCAGAAAAATGGTGAAGTTCTTTGTCTTATTAAGCCCCAGTTTGAAGCGGGTCGCGACAAGGTCGGGAAGCATGGTGTCGTGCGGGATATTACGGTACACAAGCAGGTTGTGGAGGATGTGATCTGTTATGCCGCCGGTATCGGTTTCCGTATTAGAGGGCTTACCTATTCACCGATTAAAGGTCCGGAAGGTAATATTGAATATCTATGCTATTTATCATTACAAACTGGTATTTGCGATATTCGGGAAATAGTGTCAAAAATTGAAGAAGTTGTGAACGCATCTCATGCGGAATTAAACTAAAAAATTGTTTTTTTCGGGGGAATACCGTATAATAGGAGAAGAATTGAAGTTTTGGGAATGTTCCTTAAAAGCACATTTTACTTCACGGAATTCCCAGTTTGATTGCTTGTAGTGAATAATTATGCACATGAGGTATAGATGAGAACAATCGGAATCATTACAAATATTGACAGAGATATTGATTTTACATATTCAAAGCTGCTCGCAAACAGCATCGTAAGGCATGGTGGAAAAGCAATCATGACCGGGGACTTGTATGAAAAGGTCTGCTCCGGCAGCTATTGCGGCAGCCTGGACGATGTTATCCGTGAAAGTGATATGGTGGTATGCCTTGGTGGTGATGGAACTTTCCTGAAGGTTGCAAGAAGGGTTTATAGGAAGCAATTGCCTATCCTTGGAATTAATCTGGGGAACCTTGGATTCTTGACTGAGGTTGATAAAAACGATATCGACCTGGCGATGGAGCAGCTTTTCAACAATCATTATACTCTCGAAGATCGTATGATGCTGGATGCTGCTATCTACAGAAAGGACAAAGAGGTTGAATACGACATTGCATTGAATGATGCAGTCATTACCAGAGGAGCGATCTCCAGGATCATCCACGTGAAGACTTATATCAATGACGTGTTTGTGGACTCTTTTCCGGGAGATGGGCTTATTGTTTCAAGCCCGACCGGTTCGACGGCCTATTCATTATCAGCCGGAGGCCCCATTGTCGAGCCGGATACTAATTTGATGCTGGTAACACCCATATGTCCTCATATCCTATATTCCAGATCCTTCGTGACCAAAGCAGACAGTGTTGTAAAGGCGGTGGTTGACGAGGATTATCACCATAATGCCATCGTAGCACTTGACGGGCAGGAGGGGCATGAGATAAGGGGCGGCGATAGTGTAGAGATCCGGAAATCACCTTATAGCATTAAGCTTGTAAAAATGAACTCCCGCAATTTCTTTAATATACTCAGAACAAAAATATATTTCAGAGGAGAGAGTTTAAAAAAAGATGAAATACAGCAGACACGCAAAAATATTGGAGCTGATTGAAAGATATCAGATTGAGACGCAGGAAGATCTGGCAGAAAAGCTGAAGGAACATGGTATGGATGTTACACAAGCTACCGTATCAAGAGATATCAAAGAGCTCAGGCTAATCAAGGTAATGGCCGATGACGGGCATTACAGATATGCTCCCATAACTCAGGGAGAGAGCACAATTACCAACAGGCTGCTGACTATTTTTACCGAATCCTTTGTAAGCTGTGATTATGCGAATAATATGGTAGTGGTTAAAACGCTTCCAGGTATGGCTCAGGCGTCCGCTTCCGCTGTGGACACGTTAAAGTGGACAGAAATCGTGGGTACCATTGCTGGAGATGACACCATCATGATTGTGTGCAGAGCAGAGAGAATTGCTGAAGAATTGGTTAACAAGCTGAGTAAAATGATTAAGTAAGGCATTTAACAAATATTGTTAATGCCTGATAGGTGGGGGAAAATATGCTTTTACAGCTTGACATTCACAACATTGCATTGATTGATGAGGTTAGTATTGAGCTGAGCAGGGGATTGAATGTTCTTACAGGAGAAACCGGCGCAGGAAAATCCATCATTATTGACTCCATCAATGCCATACTCGGTGAGAGGGTATCCCGCGAGATTATCCGGACCGGCTCTGAAAAAGCTCTTGTGGAAGCTGTTTTTCAAATTGATCATGAAAGCTTTCAAGATGTTCTGGATGAAATGGGGATGGAACCTGAGGAAGATGGAACACTGATTCTTTCCAGAGAGATTGCTCAGTCCGGCAGAAACACCTGCAGAGTTAATGGCAAAATGGTTGCGGTTTCATTTTTAAAAACCATCGGTGAACGTTTGATCGATCTACATGGTCAACATGATAATCAGTCACTTTTAAAAACAGAGATGCATATTGAGCTTCTGGATTCCTTCGGCGGAGAAAAGCTCCAGCTGTCAAAACTGGAATATACCTCTGTTCTTGAACAATATCGGGAAATAAAAGCAAAACTAAAAGAATTGTCCGGTGATCCCGGCCAGCGTGAAAGAAAAATTGATCTTCTGAAATACCAGATAAATGAAATTAAAGAAGCAAGACTAAAAAAAGATGAAGAAGAGAGGTTGAACAAACAGAAGCTTCTTCTTGTCAATGCAGAGAAAATTACCGGTTCCTTGTCCCAAGTGTACAATCTGCTTTCTTCCGGAGAACAGGGAGGAAGGACGGCAACGGATATCATGCATGAGGCTCTGTCCTATCTGACGGCAATATCTAGATTGGAACAGGAATATGAGGATTTGTACAAGCGATTTGAGGATATTCTTTACCAATTGAATGATTTGACGGATGATGTCAGAAAACAAAATGAGATGATTGAATACAATCCTGCTCTTTTGGAAGAAATAGAAGAAAGACTGGATATGATATATAAGCTAAAAAGGAAATACGGCGATTCCATACTAGAGATTTGCCAATATTGTGACAGTGCCGAAAAGCAGCTGGATGAAATGCTGAAGAGTGATGAAACAGTAGCTGCTCTGAAAGCAAAACGCTCTGAAGTTGAGAAATTATTATATGAGGCTGCTGTCAGACTACATAACGAACGCATGAAGGCATCTGAGCTGCTGGAAAGCAAAATATGTGAACAGCTGGATGATCTTGAAATGAAAAAGTCGCAATTCAAGGTGGATATTCAGTTTGATGCTGGAAATGAAGGCTCGGGAGAAAGAAAATATTCACAAAACGGTCTTGATAAGATTGAATTTCTTATTTCAGCAAATCCGGGAGAACCATTAAAGCCTCTTGCCAAAATAGCTTCCGGCGGAGAAATGTCCCGGATTATGCTTGCCATCAAAACGATTCTTGCACAGGTCGATCAGCTGCCTACGATGATTTTTGACGAGATCGACATAGGAATAAGCGGAAGAGCCGCACAGAAGGTGGGAGAAAAGTTATCCTACATATCAATGGGACACCAGGTAATTTGTGTAACACATCTTGCACAAATTGCTTCCATGGCAGATCATCATTTTTTAATTGAAAAGATTATGGAAGAAAAGCATACTAAGACAATTGTATCGAAGCTGAATGACGGTAACAGAATCAAAGAAATCGCACGTCTCATTGGTGGGACAGCATCTACTGAGACATCCTTGAAATATGCCAGAGAAATGCTTAATAACGCCAAAATAACTAAATAAAGCTTGTAATGTAGAGCAAAAGCCGGAAAAATCGGTCAAAACGCCGAATTGTCTGGCTTTTATTCATTTTTACCTCCTGTTGAATAATTTGTTTGAATAATTGGTTTTCCAAAAGGTTAACTTACTTGCAGGAGGTTGAACAACAATTGACAACTTTTAGAAAGCTTCTTATTGTTTTAGCTTTATCAATAGTTGGTGTGGCTGCCACAGCTTATGTAAAGGTTATGATTAGTATCCCGGGTGAGATTGTGCTGTTGGAGGGAGAGGAATATTCTTATGATACAGGCAGCATTTTTCCATTGAGTATCAAAGCGGACTCAACCGGAATACTCAAGCTCAATGGGAAAAAAATTGAAGCTTCCGGCAGTCATATCGGTATTTCCAAACCGGTTTCATTCAGTTCAGACCAGAATGGCAGTGTAAAACTCAATTTTATGTTTTTTGGCGTACTTCCTGTAAAGACAGTCCATGTTGATGTTGTATCAAATAAACAGGTGGTTGCCTGTGGAAATACAGTCGGTGTAAAGCTAAAATTGGATGGGATACTGATTGTTGGTATATCTGATGTCGAAGACCGATATGGGCAGAAAATCATTCCTGTGAGGAACAGCGGAATAAAACCCGGCTGCGTTATCACGCGAGTGAATGATAAGGAGATTAAAAGCATTGATGAATTGATCAATGAGATAGACAAGAGTGAAGGAAACCCTTTAAAAATAAGCTTTAGATCAAATAGCAGCAAGAGTGAAGCCATGGTGGCTCCGGTGATGTCATCGGAAGACAAAAAGTACCATATAGGCTTATGGGTAAGAGACAGTACTGCCGGAATCGGTACCTTAACCTTTTATGACAGCACAACGAAAATATTTGGCGCACTTGGTCACGGCATTACAGATATCGACACCGGCACCTTAATGGAGGTTGAATCGGGTGAAATCCTGGAATCCAGTATACTCGGTGTAAAAATAGGCAGATCCGGCGAACCGGGTGAATTGAAAGGAATATTCTCGGAAGGAACCAGGCTTGGCTTAATTCAACTGAACAGTGATATTGGAATATATGGAAAGCTTGATGATACCGGAATGGAAAAGATACCCGGAAGGCTTTACCCGATTGGAGTAAGAGCAGATATCACAGAAGGACCAGCTACAATACTTTCCAATATTGACGGAAAAAAGATAGAAGAATATTTCATTGAAATACAAAAGGTATCCAGGCAAAACCTTAATGGATCGAAAGGAATGGTTATAAAAGTTACGGACAAGCGGCTGCTTGATACGACAGGTGGAATCGTGCAAGGAATGTCAGGCAGCCCAATCATACAGAACGGAAAAATTATCGGAGCTGTGACACATGTATTGGTGAATGATCCGTCACGAGGATATGGAATTTTCATAGAAGCAATGCTTAAGAAATACAATTACGAATAGTATTCGTATATTAAAAAAACGAAACAGGAAATAGTATGCCGTTATATGGAAATTAAAAGCATCATTTTTAAAAAAGCTAAGTAAAAAAACAATTTGCTGTAAAATGCTGGATACGCTTAAAATAGAGGATTTTCAGCGTTCAAAAAAACAAAATATTAAAAACATATGAAATTTATGGCAGATGAGATAAATTTATACTTGATTAATATACGAAAGAAAAATATAATGTTGACATGCTCAATTTGATTGATTTGGAGGGGGAATTCACTTGCTGGAAAGAAAAATACAAATTGTCATAGCCGATGACAATAAAGAATTCGGTGACATCCTTAGCGAGTACCTTAGTAACCAGAACGACATAGAGGTTATCGGGGTGGCAAGAGACGGTAATGAAGCCTGTGAGCTTATTACAGAGAGGCAGCCAGACATTGCCATACTGGATATTATCATGCCCCATCTCGATGGACTCGGAGTCCTTGAGAAAGTTAATTCCATATCACTGAAAAAACGCCCGTTATTTATCATTCTCTCAGCAGTTGGGCAGGACAAAATCACTCAAAGGGCTCTTGCGCTTGGCGCAGAGTATTATATTGTAAAACCGTTTGACATGGAAGTTCTTGTGTCAAGAATCAGACAATTAAAAGACACGAACCAAAACTCAATCATCCGGTCAGACTATACCATGGAATCGAAGGCACCCTATCGTGCACCGGTTCAACGTGATCTGGAGGTAGAGGTAACAAGCATTATGCACGAAATCGGTGTACCGGCTCATATCAAGGGATACCAGTATCTGCGTGATGCAATTATGATGGTTGTTAAGGATCTGGATGTAATAAATTCCATTACAAAGCTGTTATATCCTTCCATTGCTCGCGAATACAATACGACACCAAGCCGTGTGGAACGGGCCATAAGACATGCGATAGAAGTGGCCTGGAGCAGAGGACAGATGGATGCTATTGATGCTCTGTTCGGTTATACGGTAAGTATAGGAAAAGGAAAGCCGACAAATTCTGAATTTATCGCCATGGTAGCGGACAAGCTGCGTCTGGAAATGAAGGTTAGCTGAGAACAGCATATATAAAAGCACCACCTTGATTATAATGCGGGTGGTGCTTTTGTTTATACTTAGTGAAATGCTCGCTACCTGTTATATTTTTTGTCTATGAAGCCGTGAAAAGAATCTCTTAAGGGCACTTTTTTTGTTTTTATCTCTCCAGTTGCCCAGTGCCTTATCTACTTCCTGATAATGTTTATCCATTTTATTTTCAAGCTTTCGCATTCCATTTTCGACACAGGCACCCAATTCCAGCTTGCTTTTATATATCTCCTTTGAAAGATATTCTTTTGCTGTTAAGATCTCTGCTGAAATTTCACGGGTGAGTTTTTGCCCAAATTCATTGAAAAACAGCTGCATTGCTTCATTATCTGCATTGATGGATGTTGTCAGCGAAACGGTATGTTCATCCGGGTCGATCTGAACCGGCTCAAACATGCAGTCTTCCTGCAGAATTTTTTTAATTGCTTTTATTTCAAGACCTTCATTGCGCATCACTTTGATTTTATACATGGTATTTGCCATATCTGTGGTGTAATAGCGCCTGCCTCTCTCATCCTTGGGTATGGTCAGCCCAAACTCCTTTTCATAGAACCGGAGGGCATGATCAGTAATTTGCAGTATTTCACTCAGCTCAGTAATGGTGTATTTCTCCTTTAGTATTTCCATAGAATTTTCCTCCCATGTATCATAGGATGCAATAGAATAAAAGCTGCAGAGGAAGTAATCCTGAACACAGCATGAATATATAATACCATTAATGTTAATATAAGTAAATTATAACCATTTATTTTCTTAATATTTCCAGAGCCGACCGGATATCGGCAGGGATTGGGGCATGGAGTTCCAGTGTTCTATTGGTACAAGGATGGGTAAAGACTGTTCGCACAGAATGCAGGGCCTGTCTAGGTATCAGCCCGCTGTGGCAGTCGTCATACATGGGAAGTGAATATAGTGTATCACCGATAAGCGGATGGAGGATTGCCTGGCAATGCACACGGATCTGGTGGGTTCTGCCGGTTTCAAGGGTAAACTGAAGAAAACTGGCATGATCAAAATGCTCCAGAACTTTATAGTGAGTGACGGATGGTGCGCCTTCTGGTGTAACATGTCTAAGCATAATGCTTCCCGGGAGCCTTTCAATCGGCAGATTTATTGTACCGGTTTCATCCTCGAAATTACCGTGAGTTAACCCGATATATTCTTTAATATAATTGTTACTATGCATTTGCCGAACAAGGCTTTCCTGAACATAGGGATTTAGCGCAAATACAATAATACCCGAGGTATCACGGTCAAGCCTGCTGACAGGACGTATTAATGTCTTGACACCCTTTTTCAACAAATGATACATTAATCCGTTTGCTACCGTACCAGTGAAATGCCTGAAAGTAGGGTGCACTACCGTATTTGGAGCCTTGTTGATTGCTACGATATTTTCGTCTTCATAAAGGATGTCGATATCCATAGGTTCGGGAATAATATCCTCGTTGATCTCTTCGAATTCGACGAAAGCTTCAAGAATATCGCCCTGGTGGACTTCAGCATTGACATGGACAGAGGCGGAATTAAGCAGTATTTTCCCGGAGTACTTCAGCTTTTTTACCAGCCTTTCCGATAAACCAAGCCTGTTTTTAAGCATATATTTAACTATTTTCCCTTGATCCTCGGGGGGGACTGTCAACTCCAGCTTCATACATACCGCCTGTCTATATATTCTAAAAAATAGCTCGCAAGATTAAGTATGTTCATGTTACATCAGCCAACCAGCTAAAGCAAGAGGTAATGAAATTTGGGTCATGGGCGGACATGGCTGCAAACACTGCATCAGGTTACGTCATGGGCAGGCTGTAATGTCCTGTTTCACTCCAATGCGGGCGCTGGTGAACCGGCATCCCTGCCTATGCACCAGCGCCTGCGGCATCGTGCCGCAGGTTGTGGTTCCTTTGCCGCATTCGAGTTTCAACAGTCCAAACTGCCTACAGCCATTTCTCCACACGATGCTTATGTTTGCAGCCATGTCCACCCATCTCGCCTTTGAAGCAGTTAAAACTATTAAGAAAATCTATTACACAGAGTGCAAGGTTTTCAAGAAACGGCTAGTCAGTTAGCAAAAAAGCAGAGCGAGATAGGCGAGTAACGGCATCATGCGAAGGAACTGCTGCAGGCTGTAAAGCAAGGTGAAGATGGAATGCGGAATCAGGAACCTCAAGCTGCGCCACGGACGGTTCAGCCGCTGGTGGATAGACAGGGATGTCGGTTCACCAGCGCCCGTATTGCAGCAAGACTTGCTTATACAGCCTGCCAGTGACGAAGCTTGATGCCGTATCCGCCTGTCCCGCGCTGCTTGCAACATCCCGCACTGCTTTTTAAAAGAAAACCATGGCCTTCTTTTAAGTTGCCGTTGAAATGAATTCTGATGTGGGATAAAATGAAAGCAGTATACAGAGAGGATTTCGACGAAACATGAACAGCACATATCACAATTTTTTAAAAAAAAGCTTTGGTATCGATGAAACCATTATTAGAATTGTTCAATCTGCCGAAAATGAAATTAAAGATGTTTTTAAAGAAATAGAGCTCACAAAGGAAATAAATCAGTACAAGGTAATAGCCGCTATGCAGGAGCATAATCTGAGTGATACCCATTTTAACGGGACTACGGGCTACGGCTATGACGACAGAGGCAGAGAGATACTGGATGCGGTTTATGCGAGCATTTTCAAGGCGGAGGATGCCTTGGTACGGCACCAGATCGTCTCAGGAACCCAGGCGTTGGCGGTATGCTTGTTTGGAAATCTCAGGCCCGGCAATGAACTGCTGTCTGTGACAGGCAAACCCTATGATACCCTTGAAGAGGTTATTGGTATCAGAGGTGAAGGTGCCGGGTCGTTAAAGGATTTTGGAGTAAATTACCGTCAGGTTGAGCTTCTGGAGGATGGAAGCATCGACCTGGAAAAAGTAAGGGAAGCGGTTCATCAAAATACTACAATGGTACTGATCCAGCGATCTCGCGGATATAGCTGGAGACCTGCAATAAAAATCAGGGAAATGAAAAGGGTTATTGATGTTATTAAAGAAATAAATAAGAACACCATTGTGATGGTTGATAATTGTTATGGTGAATTTGTAGAAACAGAGGAGCCTGTTGAGGTGGGTGCGGACATTGTTGTTGGCTCGCTTATTAAGAATCCTGGCGGCGGGTTAGCTCCCTCCGGCGGATATATTGTCGGCAAGGAACGTTATGTGAATAATGCTGCTTTCAGGCTTACTGCACCAGGACTTGGCAAGAAGGTAGGAGCGACTCTTGGCAACAACAGACTGATGTTTCAGGGACTGTTCCTGTCACCACATGTAGTGGCGGAAAGCTTGAAAGGTGCCGTATTCTGCTCAGCGGTTATGAAAAAATTGAGCTTCGAGACTTCACCGCAGCCTGAACAGCAAAGAAGCGATATTATACAGGCTATAAAATTTAACAATCCTGAGAGTATGATCGCTTTCTGTCAGGGAATACAGAAGGGCTCACCGGTTGATGCATATGTTACACCGGAGCCATGGGAAATGCCTGGATATGACAGCCCCGTTATCATGGCGGCAGGAGCGTTTATTCAGGGGTCATCCATTGAACTGAGTGCAGACGCTCCTTTGAAACCACCCTATACGGCATATATGCAGGGCGGATTGGTATATGAGCATGTGAAGCTTGGAATCATGATTGCAGTAAAATATATGAAGGAAAGACAATTGATAAGGTTCTGAAAGCATGAGAAAAGCAGATACGAAAGAAAAATTAAAAAACGGAAAACGGCAGACGAATGTCATAAGCAATGACACGGATAGAGGCACGGATACTGAACAGAATCGTTCTGATCATGCTTCTGAAAACCATTCTGCTTATAAACGAATTACTTTAGGCGGTCTGCTGGTGCTGCTGTTTATGCTGCTTTATATACCATCACTTCTGAACTGGCTGTCCGGTAGTACAATTTCCCGTGACATTATCCGAAACGGTGTTATAGAAGAATCAATCAATGCAAATGGAATCATTATTAGAGACGAGGTGCTTCTTGAAGCACCTGAATTCAAGGGAAGATATGTAGCTGACGTCGGAGAAGGGGAGAAGACCCCGGCATATTCAAGGATTGCTACCGTTTTGAACGATACTTCAGATGTACTTTTACAGGAGATAGAAGAAATTAATGCAAAAATAGTGAAGGCTCGTATGGAGAAAGCCGAAAAAGCTGATTTTTTTTCAGAGGATCTGGTTAAGCTTGATACAGAAATAGGGTTACAGGTTCAAAATATGATTACTGCCTGCAATACCAATGATTTTTCAGCGATGGGGCTGTACAGGACAGAAATTACAAAGATTGTAGAGAAAAAAGCAGAAATTGTGGGGGAAAATGCCACCGACAGTTATATAACGGCATTGAAGCAGCAAAAAGCAGAAGCGCAGAAAAAGCTGAATGTAAATACGACGCAGGTGATATCCAACTTATCGGGAATCGTATCCTATGTGATTGATGGGTATGAAAATGTGCTTAGACCTGATATCATCTCCGAAATAACAGTGCAGCAGCTAGAGCAGATACAAAACGAGCATGCTTCGCAAAAGGAGTATTTGGGCAAGACCGACGCCGGAGAACCCATAGCAAAGATTATTAAGGGAACAGACATTTTTATTGCTGCACTCCTGTCTGAGGAGAGTTTAGAAAACTTTGAGGCTGGAAAAAAAATTAATCTGAGATTGAATGATATTGGGCTTGAAACGTCAGGAATTATTGAAAACATCAGTGAACCCCAAAAAGGTAAAGTCGTGGTAACGGTAAGGACAAGCCGTGGGGCTGATAAATTGTCAGCTGAAAGAATCGTCAATGTTGATTTTATCAGTAAGACGGAGGAAGGTCTTAAGGTTCCTGTCAGAAGTCTGAGAAATATTTCTCAGGATGGCCAGACAGCTGAAATCATGCTGATAAAATTTAAAGTGGCAGCCCTTAGAACTGTTGATATTATTAGCCGTGACGAGGATTACGCCATTATCAGGACACCGGAAAAGGAATTACAGAAAACAGTAAACCTGTACGATAACTATATTGTGAATCCTGATAAAATAAAAGAAGGAGATATCATAGATAATGAGTGAAGACTTGGGATTTATTTATGAGAACTGTGAGAAAATAAGAGCCAGAGTCATTACGGCGGCTCAGAAATCCGGAAGAAATCCTGATGATATCAAAATCGTGGCAGTTAGTAAAACGGTTGATGCCTCCAGAATAACGAAAGCGCTTGAATGGGGCATTACAGATCTTGGAGAAAACAGGGTTCAGGAATTATGCGATAAGTTCGATATAATAGATATGAAATGTAAATGGCACCTGATCGGACATCTGCAGACCAACAAGGTCAAATATATTATAGATAAGGCTGCCATGATCCATTCATTGGACAGAATGGATCTGGCAAATGAAATTCAAAGACGAGCGGAGAAGGCTGGTAAGGTTGTGGAAGCGCTGGTACAGGTCAATGTGTCAGGAGAGGATTCCAAGTTTGGAATTTGCCCTGAAAATACACTTGGCTTTATAAAAGAGCTCAGTAAAATGGGAAATATAAAGGTAAAAGGATTGATGACAATTGCTCCTTTGGCTGAAAAGCCTGAAGATATCAGGTGGGTATTTGCTGGTCTCAGAAAAATACTTATTGACATCCGGAAGGAAAATATTGATAATATAGATATGGAATGCCTGTCAATGGGCATGAGTAATGATTTCGAAATCGCCATTGAAGAAGGAGCTAATATAATTAGAATAGGAACAGCTATTTTGGAAAACGCTAATTTTCATAGAGATAAAGATAACCTAGACTAAGAACTACACGCTTTTTCAGCTCATAAAATTGCAAGGGATAGTATGGGCTGAATAACTAAAGAAAAACGGAGGGATTTACAAATGGCAAAACTACTGAACAAGATGCTTAATCTGGTTGGGTGGGAGTCCGAGGAAGAAGAAGAGGTAGATGAAATACAGGAAGATTTAGCGGAAGAAGCATCCAATTCGCCGTCCTATCTTCATTCATTTACAAAGAAGTCTCAGCAGAGCAAGGTTGTTAACATTCATTCCAATAATCAGTTCAAGGTCGTTATTGTGCAGCCGGAGACATTCGATGATGCACGGGATGTATGCGATCATCTAAAAAACAAGAAACCTGTTGTTATCAATCTGGAAAACCTTAATAAGGAAACAGCTCAAAGAGTTGTAGATTTCCTTAGCGGCTCAGTTTATGGATTAGACGGAGATATACAGAAGGTATCGTCCGGAATATTTTTGATTGCGCCGAATAATGTTGATATCATGGGTGAATTCCGGGATGAAATGAAAAGTAAAGGTGCATTTCCCTGGGTAAAATAGTCATCACTATGGATTGTCGCATGTTTTCCATAAAAAAATCGGAGGAAATACATGAGGTTAATGATATATCAGGCTGTCGGAATTGTATTTACCGTGATTGAACTGTCAATACTGATAAGGGCTTTTTTATCCTGGCTGCCTATTCCGAGAGAAAGCCGGTTTGTTATTTTATTGTATCAGTTCACTGAGCCTATATTAGCGCCTATCCGATCACTTATTCAAAGATCATCCTTTGGCAGGAATATGATGTTTGATTTTTCGCCGATCATAGCGCTGATATTGCTGATGATTTTGAGAAACGTTATTATGAACCTGATCCTGTAGAATGAAAAATAAAGAGCATATATTGAAATCAACCAACAAGCCAGAAGACAGGCTAGTGATTGCAAGGCTGTTGGATAAAGCAGAAATTGCTGTAAAAACACATAAATTCGTTCATTCGGAGTTTCTGGATCCACATCAGGTTGTTCTAGCTGAAAGTGTGCTGACTTATTCCGATCTATGCGAAGTTACCTTTTACGGTGGCTTTCCCGGTGCAGAGAGGTCTGTTGCGGTATTTACGCCTGAATATGCCGATGAGGACGAGACAGAAAAGTATATAAATGAAATTCTGAGAGCGCTTAAAATTACACCAAATGCAAGAGAAAACCTTACACACAGGGATTATCTGGGTGCATTGATGGGATTGGGTATCCGAAGGGAAGTAACCGGAGATATCCTTGTAAATGATAATGATTGCAATGTTATTGTATTGAAGGAAATAGCAGGGTATATTGCAGACAATCTTCTAAAAGTGGGAAATACCGGTGTCAGTGTAACGATTTCAGATTGTTTGGAATTAACCTTACCGGAACCGAAGGTCATTGACAGGAAGACAACGGTTTCAACCCTCAGACTGGATAGCTGCTGTGCCCAGGCATTCGGTATCTCGAGAAGCAAGGCAGCAGAGTTTATCAAATCCGGAAGGGTAAAGCTGAACTGGGAAATCGTGCAGGATGCAGATAAGCTTTTACATGAAGGAGATACGATCAGTCTGAAAGGCAAGGGCAAAGCAGTACTGGAGAGTATTGGCGGCAAAACAAAAAAAGACCGCATTACAATAAATATACAGAAATATGTTTAAAGAGGTGGCAATCCGATGAATTATACGCCTAATGACCTGCAAAATATTACGTTTAAAAAAACCTTCATGGGCTACAGCGAGGACACGGTAAATGATGTTCTCGACAAGATCATTGAAGATTACAGTGCATACATAAGGGAGAATGTTGAACTAAAGGACAAGCTGGCATTGCTCAATGACGGCCTGCAGCATTACAAAACCATCGAGGAGTCTTTGCAGAATACCCTGCTGGTTGCACAGCAGACCGGTGAGGATATTAAAAAGAATGCCTATGAAAAAGCGGAGAATGTGATACGTGATGCAGAGATCAGAGCTCAGAAGATTATCAATGATGCGAATCAGGAAGTCATTAAAATCAAATTTGAATATGAAGATTCCAAGAAAAAGCTGCACGTATTCAAATCGAAATGTGAAATGCTGTTGATGTCTCAGATGGATCTGCTGAAACAAATATTCGAGGAATAAGTCCTTGAACGAAGTGAATGGACTCACCATATAGGATTATTTATCATAAAACAGAGCATGGAGCAAAAGATCGAAGGATTGCCACTGGGCATTCCTTTTTTATTTAAAAATTTTTTCAGAATGGTTGCATTTTTCAAAATCGGAAGGTACAATAGTAAATGTAATCGGTTACATGTATCGACATTGGAAAATTACAAATATGCTGGTTTAAGACGATTATAAGTGTTGTAAACGGTTACAGAGGAGGGTGAGATGACAGCGTCAACAATACAGGATGTTGCGAAAGCGGCAGGTGTTTCTGTTGCTACCGTCTCAAGAGTGTTAAATAAAAGCGATTCTGTAAGCGAGAATACAAGAGTGACCGTATTAGCAGCTATCAAGGAGCTTAACTATCGTCCGAATCTGTTGGGACGTCATTTGCGCCGAACGGAGACCCGGCTTGTACTTGCGTTGCTGCCCAGCATTGCAAATCCTTTTTATTCTCGTATTGTCAAGGGAATGGAAGATGTGGCCCATAAAAACGGATATAATGTGATGCTTTGCAATACGGATTCAGAAGTCGGAAGAGAGCGAATATATCTTGAAATGTTGAAAAACAGGCTTGCAGACGGTGTCATTTTTATGGCGCCTGAAATCGGCAGCGAGGAATTGACGGAAATCGGCCGGGATTTTCCGGTTGTGCAATGCTGTGAGTACAAGGAAGGCGCACAAGTTCCGCTGACTTCTATTGATAATTTTGCAGCGGCCCAAAAGGTTGCCAGGCATTTGATTTCATTGGGTCACAAAAAAATAGGTATGATCAGCTGCCATAACAATTTTCTATCAACGATTCGAAGAGAACAAGGCTTTAGAAGGGCATTGGAGGAAGCAGGGCTCACGCTGGAAGAATCCTATATCGCGTATGGGGACTATAGCTTTAAAAGTGGCCATCGGGCAGCTTTGAGCCTTATGGTACTGGCTGAAAAGCCAACGGCCATTTTTGCTATTTCAGACGTTATGGCTGTAGGAGTACTGAGAGCGGCAAAGGAAAAAGGGTTCCGTGTTCCTCAGGATCTGGCGGTAGTCGGATTTGATAATATCAGCTTCGCCCATATGTGTGATCCCATGCTGACCACCATTTCACAGCCGAAGTATGATCTTGGCTGTGCTGCAATGAATCTTCTGATTCGTAAAATCAATGGTGAATTAAAGGAACCGGTAGAAATTGTACTTGAAAACGAACTAATTATCAGAGAATCGACGATTGAGTCGTAACAAATAAAACAACAAATAAAACAACAAATAAAACATCAAATAAAACAACCAATAAATCAACTATTAGGAGGAAAGTTCATGAAAACGAAAAAGGTTTTAAAGGTAGCCATTATCGGGTGCGGAGGAATTGCTAGCGGTAAGCACATGCCAAGCCTGGCAAAGATTAAAGAAGTTCAGATGACTGCTTTCTGTGATATTAATGTGGATCGTGCACAGGAAGCAGCGCAGAAGTATGGAGCAGACGGGGCAAAGGTATACACG
>JAEZLF010000238.1 GCA_023435925.1 Bacillota bacterium | reverse complement strand
TATTACGAAAGGAGTTTCTATGAATTCAAGAGAGAGAGTGAGAGCAGCGCTGAACCATCAGCAACCAGACCGTGTGCCAATCGATTGTGGCGGACATATGTCGAGTAATTTTTCCATACAGGCATATCGTAACCTGCGCGAATATCTTGGTTTGAAGAAAAGTGAGCTTTACGTCTGCGATATTATCCAGCAATTGGTCTTTCCAGAGAAGGATGTTCTGGATATGTTTGGTATTGATGTAGTAAATTTCGGTAGCGATTATATTTATGATGAGGAGTATTGGAAGGAATGGGAGCTTCAAGATGGTACACCCATCAAGATCCCAGCGTATATAGACATAAGAAAAGAGGGCGGCAATTCAATTTTGTACAACAGTAAGGGTATGCCTCTGGCCATTTGGAAAAAGGGTGTTCTATACTGTGAGCAGACCCATTACCCACTTGAAAATTCTGATTCAGATGATTTTTCTAATCTGGAGGAAGATTTGCAGGGGGTTATGTGGAATGTATTCGCGGGACCACCGGCACCATTGGGGTATGGAAAGGAAGACATGGCTAAAAGGAAAGAGTATATCTCTAAGCTTCGCCAGTCAACAGAGAGAGCTATATATGCGCCTTTTGGGGGAAGCATATTTGAAATGGGCGGATTCTTATACCGCCAGGATAATTTTATGATAGAAATGTCTTTAAATCCTGAGAAAATAAAGAAATATCTTGATAAAATTCTGGAAATTTATATGGAAGGAATCAAAAACTTTATAGAATCAAACGGAAAAAATATTGATGTTATGGGTTTTGGCGGCGATGATATGGGCATGCAGACCGGTCCACAGATTTCTCCTGCAATGTACAGAGAGCTTTTTAAACCAATTCACAAGGAAATGTGGGGCTATGCCAAAAAACTTAATCCTGATATTAAACTTTGTCTGCACTGCTGCGGGGGAATAGCACCGCTGCTGGAGGATATTATTGATGCCGGGATGGATGCGATTAATCCGGTTCAGACCAGCTGCAAGGGCATGGATGTGGAAACACTTAAGAAAACCTTTGGAAAAGACATTACATTCTGGGGCGGCGGTTGTGATACACGCGACGTTTTGCCTAACGGAACACCTCAGCAGGTTAAAGATCATGTACGCAGGAATCTTGATGTAATGTTTCGTGATGGTGGGTTTATATTCCAACAAGTTCACAATATTGTTTCAAATGTTCCACCGGAAAACATCGTTGCAATGTTTGAGACAGTAAGAGAATATGCTTAAAAAACAAAAAAACTGGAGGGAAAGATTTATGAAGAAGAGGGTTATTTCAATTGTACTATGTATGGTTATGGCATTGGGTCTGTTTGCCGGATGTTCATCGTCCACACCAGCCACTGGTAGTGAAGGCTCAGGAACATCTACAGAATCAACAGGTACAAGCACAGCAAACAGCAATACAAGCAATTTGAAGTATGCAGTTGTATTACATGCACTAAACAGCTCATTTTATGCAAAGATTCAGCAAGGTGCGGAAGAGGCTGGAAAATCATTGGGCATCAAGGTTGATGTAATGGCGCCCAATACTGCAAATAATCTGGCTGAACAGATCAGCATGATTGAAACATGTATTTCTTCCGGATATGACGGAATAGCGACAGTTGTATGGGATCCCGACGGATTTGCAGATGTAATTAAAAAGGCTAATGATGCAGGGATTCCTGTTATCAGCTTGAATCAAAATTCCGGCAAGGATGATGGTACGGTATTTGTAGGTCAGGATCTTGAGGATTCCGGTTACATGTTGGGTAAGTATATGTTCGGTGAAGTAATGGGGGGCAAGGGCAAATATATCATCGCTTCCTGTGCGCCGGCGGACAGTGCATTGATAGCGCGTGAACAAGGTATAAAGAGAGCTGCTAAAGAATTCCCTGATGTTGAATTTATTGATTTGGTGGACATCACGACAGACTTGACCACAGCTGTTGGTGTTATTGAAAATGCATATCTGGCGCATCCTGATGTAACAGCATTTTTAGGTGTCGATGTTTTTAGTGAGGCAATCGGAACATTCATTGAATCAAACAAGTTGAACGGTAAAGTATATGGCGCCGGGTTTGACTTAACAGAAGGAACATTGCAGCATATATCCAATAACGCCATGCAGTTGACTATTGGTCAGAACCCATTCCTGCAGGGATATTATCCTGTGATTCAGTTATTTACAAAGTCACAATATGATTATGACCTATTGAATATGAATACCGGAGCATTTTTAGTAAACAAAGATAATATAAGCAATGTTAAGCCCGAATAATATATTAACCGGTTGATCCACAAGAACTTCAAGGGACTGTCATAATAAAAAATACATTAGAGTGGCAGTCCCTTTCTTATGGGTGTAACAAACTGTAACAAGTTGAATCAAATTTCATATATATGGAGATTGCTATGGAAAAACAATTGGCACTGAAATGGAGAAAAGAAAATAAATCGTTCAGAGAGTTCGGAGTATTGATGGTTTTGATTGGGATTATGGCAGTACTGTCCATTGCAACACCATCTTTTCTAAAAGCTCAAAATCTAATCAATATCATTAGGCAAATGACCGAAATCGGAATAATGGCTATTGGAATGACCATGGTTATTGTCTGTGCTGAAATTGACTTGTCAATCGGCTCCATATATGGGGCTTCAGCAATGGTAGCAGCACTGATGATTAAAGACGGTATATCTCCGTCACTAGCTTTTGTTGTCGCGATTTGTGCAGGTGCCGCTATCGGATTCATTAACGGTTTCCTATCAACAAAAGCAAAAATGCCGGCCTTTATTGTGACGCTGGGTACTATGCAGATTTTCAGGAGCGTTGCATATGCGGTATCCGGCGGCAGAAGTATAGGTGCGTTTTCAAGTGATTCCCTGGCCAGCTGGGTTTTCGGCATCGGGGGAAATGTTGGTCCGATACCTATTCAGATCATTATAATGCTGGTTCTTTTTATCATCACCTATATTGTCATGAAAAAAACGAAAATGGGTTTTGATATGTATGCAACTGGCGGCAACAAGAGGGCGGCTAGATTAGCTGGTATCAATACGGATCGCATGAAAATTACCAGTTTTGTCATCATGGGTATTCTGGCAGCTTTTGCCGGGATGATCAGTATTGCCTATCTAAAATCAGTTCCTACAACAGCTGGATCAGGCCGTGAAATGGATGTTATAGCGGCAGTTATTTTAGGCGGAACCAGTATGAGCGGTGGTAGAGGCACGATCTTTGGAACATTTTTGGGTGCGGCGATTATGGCTGTTGTTAAAAACGGAATGGTGCTTCTGAGCGTTCCTGCATTCTGGCAATCCGGATTCATTGGTATTATCATAATTGCCGCAGTGTTAATGGATACGTGGATTACATCTAAAAACAGCGTGAGATAACTGCAAGGAGGTATGGATATTGGATCCCATAATTTGCTTTGAAAATATTACGAAAAAATTCGGTGGAACAACTGCGTTATCTAACGTCTGTTTTAAAATTAAAAAGGGAGAGGTTCATTGTCTGTGTGGTGAGAACGGTGCTGGAAAATCCACATTGATGAATTTGTGCGCAGGTGTTATTCAACCGACAAACGGCATTATCCGGATTAACGGTGAAGAAGTAAAAATAAATAGCATTTCACAATCCGAGAAGTATGGATTCTCTGTAGTGCACCAGGAAGTTCCTTTATGCTTGAATATGAGCATTGCCCATAACGTTTTCATGGGTTCTTCCAAAAGTATCAAGGGTATTTTTCTTAATGAGAAATTCATGGAAGAGGAAACTGCCGCCCTTTTAAGGAAATTTAAACTGAATCGTGAACCGTCCGAGCTGGTTGGAAACCTCAGCATTGCAGAGCAGTCCATTATTCAGATAGCAAAAGCAGTTTATTTTGAGCCCGAAATTCTTATACTCGATGAGCCGACAGCGGCACTAACCAATGATCAAAGGAATGTTGTTTTTGAAATTATTAAGAAACTGAAGACAGAAAATCAAACTACAATAATTTATATCAGTCACAGGTTGGAAGAAATAATGGAAATAGGAGATACCATTACAGTTCTCCGTGATGGTGAGTTTATTACAACTGTAAAGGTTTCTGATGTATCCATTGATGAGTTGGTAAGTTTGATGGTCGGCAGAGATATTTCCACCAATGAAGCCGTAACTAGTTACGCTACTGATGAAGTGCTGATGCAGGTGAAGCAGCTTACCAGAAAAGGTGAATTCGAAAATATCAGTTTTGAGTTGAAAAAGGGAGAAATCCTAGGCTTGGGCGGCTTTGTCGGTGCTGGACGTTCCGAAGTATTGATGTCGTTATTCGGATTCAACAGACCTGATTCAGGGGAGATCCTAATCGGTGGTGATAAGGTGTCTATTAACTCTCCTGCTGACGCAATACGGCACGGTATAGGTCTGATCCCTGAAAACAGAAGAGATGATGCATTAATTGAAGAAATGACAATCAAACAAAATGCTCAAATGGTTATTATAAAAGATTTGATTAAAGGCGTTCTCATAGATAACAGACTAGCTAATGAGAAAATGTCAGAAATGGTTCAAAAGTACAAGATAAAGGCCAGTAATGTCAACCTGCCGATTTTAACGCTTTCAGGCGGAAACCAGCAAAAAGTAATTATTTCACGCTGGATCAGTAATTCGCCTAAAATTCTTCTTTGCGATGAACCGACAAGGGGAATTGATGTGGGGGCTAAAACAGAAGTTTATGCGATTCTACGTGATATAGCCAAAGAAGGCATAGGAATTATTGTTGTTTCCTCTGAATTGCCGGAGTTACTGTCACTAAGCGACCGGATTCTCGTTATGCATGAGGGACGTATTACCGGTCAATTGCTGCGTGGAGAGGCTACTGAGGAGAAATTTATGAGGTATGCTGCGGCAGTTGTGTGAGCGATAGCAGTATTTAACAATGAACCATATTTGCTTTGCTATGGCAGCAGAAGAAACAATTTAGAAAAGAATTGTAGGGATAACAGATGAAAAAAACAAAACTATTGAATTCAGAATTGTCAGCTGTGATTGCCATGATGGGACACACAGATAAGATAGCGGTCGGTGATGCCGGACTGCCGGTACCCGACTCTTCCAAAAGAATAGATCTAGCAGTGAAACGGGGCTTGCCGTCCTTCCTTGATGTTCTTGAAACCATTCTCTATGAACTTGAGATAGAAGAGGTGACGCTTGCTTCTGAAATGATTACGAAAAATCCGGATTTATATAAAGAAATGACCCGCCGATTTAGTTCCGTGAAGATCAATTTTGTTCCTCATTCGGAATTCAAAGAAATTACCAAGAGTTGTAAGGCCGTTGTTAGGACAGGTGAGTGTATGCCATATGCTAATATTATCCTCCAGTCTGGGGTAGCTTTCTCCAGTGCGGAAGAGTAGAACATATTTTACCGGAGATAGATTGCTTTAAGCCTTCCCGCAAAAAACTGCTAATTATTTAAATGAATGTATTTAGTAGTTTTTTTTGCCTTTTTGTCCGTCCTGTTTTCTGGTATCATTAAAATGATGTGGATATCGATAACAAAGGATTTTAAATAGATGATAAAAAGTTTAGTCATAGGAATATTAGCACATGTAGATGCCGGTAAAACAACACTGTCAGAGAGCTTGCTTTATTTGAATGGTAAAATAAGGAAACTAGGAAGGGTGGACAATAAGGACGCCTATTTGGATAATTTCGAGCTCGAAAGAGCAAGAGGAATTACAATATTCTCAAAACAGGCCACAATAGAAGTGGCGGATATGCAAATTACCTTATTGGATACTCCGGGCCATGTGGATTTTTCAACCGAAATGGAGAGAACACTCCAGGTGCTGGATTATGCCATTCTGGTGATTAGTGGGGCGGATGGCGTACAGGGCCATACAAAAACCTTGTGGCATTTGCTTGAGGTCTATCAGATTCCTGTTTTTATATTCATTAACAAAATGGATCAGAATGGAACTGACCAGGATAAAATCATGAATGAACTAAAAAGACAGCTGGACGACGGATGTATTGATTTCGGGCAGGCTGAGACAGCGGACTTTAATGACCAATTGGCCATGTGTGATGAAGGTTTGATGGAGACCTATCTGGCAATAGGCCATTTTGATGCTGCAATGGTTAAGAAAGCAATCCGGGAGCGTAGGGTGTTTCCGTGCTTTTTTGGTTCGGCGTTGAAACTAGAGGGTATTGAGGAATTCATGAAGGGTATTGTTCAATATGCCCAGCTGCCTTCTTATCCGGAGGAATTTGGGGCAAAAGTATTTAAAATCACCAGAGATGTGCAGGGAAACCGCCTTACCCATATGAAAATTACCGGCGGTATACTTAAGGCACGGGACCTTTTGAGCAATGGAATTTGGGAAGAGAAGGTGAATCAAATCCGGCACTATTCGGGACAGAAATTTGAAGCGGTGAGTGAGGCGGCAGCAGGCTCTGTATGTGCGGTAACAGGACTCACGCAAACAAAACCGGGCGACGGCTTGGGGTCAGAGGATGCTTCAAACACACCTGTACTGGAACCTGTCCTGTCCTATCAAATTTTACTTCCGGAAGGATATGACCCAAGAGCGGTAATTCCCAAGCTGCGGCAGATCGAAGAAGAGGATCCGGGACTCCATATTGTTTGGGATGAGCAGCTTAAGGAAATCCAGGTCCAGATTATGGGCGAGGTGCAGATCGAAATACTCAAGAGCCTCATTTTAAGTCGGTTTGGTATTGATGTAGCCTTTGATTTTGGGAGGATTGTTTATAAAGAAACCATTGCAAATGTTGTAGAGGGAGTAGGCCACTTTGAACCCTTACGGCATTATGCGG
Source organism: Bacillota bacterium (assembly GCA_023435925.1). Lineage (GTDB taxonomy): Bacteria > Bacillota > Clostridia > Acetivibrionales > DTU013 > JAEZLF01. Next base: position 12,066 of record JAEZLF010000238.1, on the reverse strand, counting down.
AGGTTCACCTGCTGTTAGAGCCGGGTAAGCGCGGAAGCGGTCTTCAGTTTAAATCAGATTGCAGTGAAGATTTACTGGGGAAAAGCTGGCAAAGACTTATTATGACGCACTTACAGGAGAAGACTCATAAAGGGGTTCTTACCGGGTCGGCGATTACCGATATGAAAATTACTTTAGTATCAGGCCGTGCGCACAATAAGCATACGGAAGGCGGAGACTTCAGGGAGGCCACCTATCGTGCGGTCCGGCAAGGGTTAAAGGAAGCGGAGTCCATATTGCTGGAACCATATTATAACTTTCAGCTGGAGCTTCCTGAGACAATGGCAGGCCGTGCTATGACTGACATTGAGAGAATGCATGGGACATGCCGTATTTCACAAATAGAAAATGGAACGGCAGTTCTTACAGGAAGCGCCCCGGTTGCTACCATGAAAAATTATCAAATGGTTGTAACGGCCTATTCTAAAGGGTTTGGCAGAATATTTTACAGCCTGGGGGGGTATGAACCCTGTCATAATACGCAAGAGGTTTTAGAAATGGTGGGATATGATTCCGAAAGAGACGCGGCAAATCCAACGGGTTCTGTATTTTGTGCAAATGGTGCCGGCTTTTCAGTAAATTGGGATGAGGTAAAGAGCCATATGCATGTGGAGAGCATCTTTCAAAAAAAGGACGAAGCTTCCGGAAATGCAGCAGTGAATCAAGCTTCCTATACGGCACAGAGATGGCTTGATCCGGAGGAGGTCGACAGAATCTATAATCAAACCTATAATGCAAATCAAGGGAAAAAATCCGGCTGGAAAAAACGAAAAATGACTGCTGGAACTGTCTATAAACAGCCTATTTATGTGGATAGGCTTGCAAATACGAAAGAAGTTAAAAAGGCCGAAGAAACAAAAGAAGAATATCTTCTTGTAGACGGCTATAACGTGATCTTTGCATGGCCTGAACTGAAAGAGCTTGCTGAAGACAACATGGACGGCGCGAGAACGAAACTGCTGGATATACTAAGTAAATATCAGGGTATCCGTAACTGTCAGATTATCGCAGTATTTGATGCATACCGCGTACAGGGGCATAGTGAAGAGATCATAGACTACGATAATATTCATGTGGTATATACCAGAGAGGCACAAACGGCGGACCATTTTATTGAAAAATTTGCCCATGATAACCAGAGAAAATATAATATTACGGTTGCAACGTCAGACGGTTTGCAGCAGATCATTATCAGGGGGACAGGCTGCGCTGTGTTATCCGCCGGGGAACTAAAGAAAGAAATTGAATGGGTTAATAAAAGAGTCATGCAGACCTACCAGGAAAAACAGACTGTAGATCGTAATTATCTGAAAGATGCTCTATCAGCTGAGTCCAGGCGCCAGATGGAAGAAATTTACAAACCGTAGGAGGCCGTAATTCAAGCCGGCCATGAACCGGAACATCGTTAACATAATGTGTAATTTAATTACCAATTATGGATAAAGTTATTGAAATGATACAATATTGAGAATAAAATAAAGGTGGATGAGCTTTTTCTTGATCAGCGGACAAAATGATTAAAAAAGGGGATCGATTTATGAGTTCAGGCGTTTATAATTTTAAGAAAGCAGATCTGGTGTGTACCTGTATTATCATTGCGGTGTGTATTCTCACTTTGTTCTACAATTTTTCAGGAAGAGGCTTTTCGGAAGGAATGGAACTGTCAGTGCCGGTATTTGCTGTAATCATTGTAGTGACTATCCTTTTTTTTATACCGATACCAAGCAGGATAAAGGGTTTTATTTATAGCCTGACCATCTTGGCTGCGTCTGTCATGACACTGATTGAAGATCCGACGGACCAAGGAACGAACTTTACGATTTCGGCATCGATCGTTTTACTGTGTTTTTATTATTCGTCCAAGCTTTTGGTTTCCTATGCTATCATTCTGAATGCTCTGTACCTCGTTCTATTCAATATCAACAGTGTCATTTTGTTCGGACAGGAACGCCCCTTCAGTTTTCTCTTATCTTCCCTGTTAATGATCAACAGTATGTTTCTGGTAATCTATTTCTCAAATAAATGGGGCAGCCAGATCATCATGAAGGCAACAGCAAAGGAGGATGAGGTTAACAAGCTGGTAACAAAGCTCCGGGCAACCTTTGAGAGGGTAGAGGAATCCTCCGATACACTGATTAAAAATGTAACAATGGTCGATGCGAATATGAATTCTATTGTGGAGTCCAGCAAGGAGTCCGCAGGTGCGATGAATGAGATAGCAAAAGGTATTGAGTATCAAGCCGGAAGTGTGAATGAAATCAGTGCAAGTATGTCGGAGGCAATGAACGAAGTGAATAGTACTAGAGACATATCTGGAAAGATTACGATGAACTCCGACCTGATTTCACAGAAGGTAGCCAGGGGGTCCGAAAAGATCCAAAGCATGATGCTTCAGATGAAGACAATCAATCAGGCGGTTCGTGCCGCTTTAATTACGGTAAACGAGCTGCAGTCCAGTATCGGAAATATTAATCAATCGCTGGAGGGAATTACACAGATTTCCGCACAGACGAACATGCTGTCCTTGAATGCTTCCATTGAATCAGCCAGAGCGGGTGAGCATGGCAAGGGTTTTGCTGTAGTAGCCGATGAGGTTCGTAAGCTAGCTGAACAAAGCGCAAATACAGTGAAAAATATTCAGGATATAACCGGCGTGATATCAGTTAACTCTGTAACAGCGGTGGATAAAGTCAGCCAGGGAGATCAGGCAGTCATTGACGGCAATAGAATACTGAATGAGGTTAGTGAATATTTTAAAGACGTAGAAAATGCAATTGCCGAAACCTTTGGATTATTGGAAATAGAAAACACGATGATCAATAACATTCTCGCGAAGTTCATACAAGCTCAGGAAAGTATCGGGAATATCGCAGGAGTTGCACAGGAACAGGCTGCTTCTAATGAAGAGGTTCTGGCAGCCATTGAGTCTGAGAACAATGATATTATTGCGATCAAGGGAGCAATTGGAGAGATCAAGCAGATATCAGAGGTGTTGAATGAGATGCTGCAGGCATAGTATGAGTACAACAGCTTTGGAAATATTAACATCCGGTCTGTTTCTGAATGAATTCGGGGTTGTTACTTTCCTGGTAGACAGACGGCAGCATACCGGTATTTTTTTTGAAGACCTTGCTGAAATACCTTGCATCGTTATATCCCACCAAAAATGCGACATCCACTGGCTCAACAGCGAAGCAATATCCTGCTTCAAGTCAGATAATTCATTAAATTTCAGCAAGTAATCTTCCCAGACCATCTATTGTATCTGCTAATAAGCAAACACGATCCTCACGTGGCCTTTTTCGATTGCCTATGTTATCATATAATAGGCAATGGAGGATAAACTGAAGCATATTCCCTTGCCGCTTGCATGAACTGAAAGGATTTATGATTGGGGAGTGATGCAGAAAGTCATAATTAAGGTTACCACAAACTCAGAGAGGATGAACGATATTTGGACTTAGTTTTTTCAAAGCTTAAAGAAGTGCTATATTCACTTCTTCCGATTACAATCATTGTTCTGATTTTAAATTTTACACTAACTCCATTGGATACGCATATTGTTGTTAAATTTATTATCGGTACTTTATTTATGGTAATTGGTATGCCAATCTTTCTGCTGGGAATTGACATTTCGATTACCCCGATTGGTGAGCAAATTAGCGAGGTTCTGGTAAAATCCAATAAGCTTTGGTTGATTTTAGCAGGTGGAGGTTTATTTGGATTCATCGTCACAGTTGCGGAACCTGATCTACATATACTGGCGAATCAAGTAAAGGCAATTACAAGTGGCCGGTTTCATTCGGATCTTATGGTCGTACTAGTCTCTGTAGGGGTTGGTGTGATGGTTTCATTCGGCATATTCCGAATATTAAAGAATGTCCGCTTGAATCGTTTTATGACCATTGTATATCTCATTATTTTAGGGCTTGGTATTTTTACACAGCCTGATTTTCTTGCGATTTCTTTTGATGCATCCGGAAATACTACAGGTGCTGTTTCGGTACCATTCATACTTGCTCTGGCCGTTGGAATCTCGGGCATGACCCGCAGTAATGAAAAAGAGGAGAATGATGGGTTCGGTATGCTTGGTATTGCTTCGTCCGGGGCTATTATAGCAGTAATGATCCAGGGGATTCTGACAGGATCGGGACCCATTGATGGAAGCTTACCGGTAACAATAGCTGCAACGGATGGTTTATTCAGTGAAATTTTCACACATATTTCGCAAAGCGGGAAAGATACTTTTATAGCAATACTACCTATTATAGTAATCTATATAGTGATTGAACGGGTATGGATCAAACAACCTCTATACAAACTGAAACGAATTTTTGTTGGGAGTCTTTATACCTATATTGGTTTGGTCATTTTTCTTGCAGGCATCAATACCGGCTTCATGGAGGCCAGCCGTCATGTGGGTTATCAAATAGCTGCATTTGAGAAGCCATGGCTCTTAATACTCATCGGAATGATATTCGGAGTGATTACCATTCCTGCTGAACCATCTGTGCATGTTCTTACCCGTCAGATTGAAGATAATACGGCAGGAGCCATTAAAGCAATTGTGGTAATGTTAACCTTGTGTTTGGGTGTCGCAGCAGCCGTTGGTCTGTCAATGCTCCGGATTCTGATTCCGGGACTTCAACTATGGCATATACTGCTTCCGGGTATGGTAATTGCGATAATATTATCTTATATTGTCCCGGATATCTTTGTTGGCATTGCTTATGATTCCGGAGGTGTTGCAGCAGGAACGATGACTTCGGTTTTTATCCTGCCTTTTGCACAGGGAGCAGCAGAGTTTATACCCGGCGCAAATATTGTACGGGACGGTTTTGGAATTATTGCATTAGTGGCTATGACACCCCTGTTGGCATTACAGTTGCTGGGATTGATTTATAAGGTGAAGTCACGTTCTTTATTGTCAGAGGAAGACGAAATGGAAGTAGGTATGGAGGAAATTAACTATGATGAACCATAAATTAGCAAATGACATGTCCTATAGTTTGCTGATTATTATTGTAAACCGCGGAAAAGGAAGTAAGATTTTACAATTTGCACATCAGAACGGTGCCAGCGATGCAAGCTGTTTTTTTGGGAAAGGCACTATAAAAAGCAGTTTGTTGCGGATGATTGAAATGAATGAGGTTGATAAGGAGATTATTTTGATTGTTGTACCTGGTGAAAGGGAAAATGAAATTTTGAATCATTTGAACATGAAATTTCATTTTGATCATCCTAACCATGGCATTGCCTTTACCATACCTCTTGCCGGTGTATTAAGAATGAAGAGGGATTCTGCAATCAGATGGAAAAAAAGCAGTTCACCTGCCGAAAATCAATCGGACTATACAGCTATTCTCGTTATTGTGGACAAAGGTAAGGCGGATAAGGTCATTCAGATCAGCCAGAATGCCGGTTACTATGGAGGTACCGTCATAAAAGCCCGCGGCTCTGCCGATAAAATAAACAGGATACTGGATATGATCGTTGAACCGGAAAAAGAAGCGGTGCTCATGCTTAAGAGAAGTGAACGTGCAAATCAATTAGCAGTCCTGCTAAATGATCAACTGCAACTGGATCAGCCGAATATGGGGATTTTAGTTAAGATCGGTATTAGTAAGGCGATTGGATTATTTCGCAATAGCAGGCAAAATGCGGAGGTAGACGAATGAATTATTACATGATGATGGTCATTGTCCCGTTAGGACATTCAGATAAAGTGATTATGGCCGCGAATGAAGCAGGAGCGACCGGTGCCACCATTCTCCGTGCACGTGGAGCGGACAATTCGGCTAAAGAAGGCTTATTCAGCTTCAAAGTTGAGCCCGAGGAAGAGATTGTGCTGATTACAGCAACAAAAGAAGTTACTGATGCGGTTTGCAGCAGAATACATGATGAGTTTGAAAAGAACAGCAAGCGCAGTGGCTCTGTTTATGTATTACCGGTACAACGTGTTGAAGAGGGCGATAAACAGATTAACATGTAAAAAAAGGTTATTTTTCTGTTTTGCAGGCAATTAGTATTGAAGTACGCAAAAGAGCATAATGGGGTTTGATATCTGGTTAGTTGAGTAAAGGAGAGCTAAGAGGATTAAAATTTCTCTTAGTTCTTTTTTCATGCGCATAGAGTATTGACTTCATTAGAGCATGGTGATAAACTAGCTAACAGTTAGCTAGGCAAAAGTTAGTGCGATAACTGTTAGCAAGCTAATTAAAAAATGATTTGATACAGCGAAGGTGTTAAACGAAATTAGAGGGTGGTAGGGGAAATGAATGATCATGCGAATCGAAGCAATATGAAGGGTATCGTATATCAGCTGATTGGTTTTGCAATAAAACACAGAAAAATAATGCAGAGCAATCTGGATCAGACAGGTGTCTATCAATCACAGCATCGCTTACTGATGAAAATCTCTCGTAATCAGAATGTTTCACAAAAAGATCTTGCCGGGTTCATGGAAGTATCAGCGGCCACAATAGCAGTTTCTTTAAAGAAGCTCGAAAAGGGTGGGTATATCAAAAAGGAAATGGATCAGGGGGATAATCGGCTTAATCAAATTACCATTACAGAGAAGGGTAAAAAGGTGGTAGAAGAAAGCGAGCAGATTTTTAGTTCTACGGATCGAAAGGTTTTTGAAGGGTTTACAGAAGCGGAAATGGATACCCTGTCTTTTTTGCTCAAAAAGCTGGATGCTAATCTGGCTAAGCTGGAAGACGAAATGAAATCAGACAAAGGGAAGGACAGCATAGAATGAAACGGTATTGGAAGTATGTAAAGCCATATCTTCCTGCATTTATCATAGGGCCTATCCTTATGATTGTGGAAGTTATCGGCGAAGTAGTGATGCCGCTGTTATTAAGCAATATCATTGATTATGGAGTGGATGACGGCAGAGGAATTTCTTATATAGTGACGATGGGCGTGACCATGGCAATTACAGCGCTTATCATGATGGCAGGAGGTACCGGAGGAGCTTTTTTCGCTATCAAGGCTTCCTCCGGATTTGCAAATGACTTACGAAAGGACTTGTTTAATAAAATACAGCAGTTCTCCTTTACGAACATCGATCAATACAGTACAGGTTCACTTGTTACAAGGTTAACGAATGATATCACACTTGTGCAGAATATGATTCAGATGTTGATGAGAATGGCTTTGCGAGCTCCCGGAATGCTGATCGGTGCGCTCATAATGGCTTTTATATTGAATTCAAAGCTGGCACTGGTTATCCTTTGTGTCATACCTCTGTTGACACTTGCGGTCTTCTTCATCATTAAAACTGCGTTTCCCCGGTTTACACTGATGCAGAAGAAGCTGGATGCGCTCAATACGGCCACACAGGAGAATTTAATAAATATCAGAGTTGTTAAATCATTTGTCAGAGAAGGGTTTGAGGAAGAAAAATTCCAAGAAGCTAATACAGATCTCAGGGACAACACGATACAAGCAATGAAAGTTGTTATCCTTACCATGCCGGTCATGACTCTGGCGATGAATATCACAACTCTGGCTGTGGTTTGGTTTGGCGGTAATCAGATTATTGCCGGTAATATGACTACCGGTGTACTGACAGCTTTTATAAACTATGTTGTCCAAATCCTAATGTCGCTTATCATGGTATCCGTGGTAATCCTGAACAGCTCCAGAGCGCTTGCATCCGCAAAGCGCATTAACGAAGTCCTTTGCACGGATATTGATCTTACAGATGAAAATGCCGGCAGGAAGGATATTCATGTGAAGCATGGTAAGATTGAATTTAAAGATGTCTGTTTTAAGTATTACAAGAATAATGAAAAATGGGTTCTGGAGAACATCAGCTTTATATTGAATCCTGGCGAGACGGTTGGTATCATTGGTTCGACGGGATGCGGAAAATCCAGTCTCGTGCAGCTGATTCCCAGATTATACGATGCTGACAGCGGAGCAATATTGATCGATGATGTGGACGTGAAGGAATACTCGCTGAAAAACCTTCGGGATGGTGTTGGTATCGTACTCCAGAAAAACCTTCTGTTTTCCGGTACGATCAGGGAAAACCTCAAATGGGGGGACGAAAATGCGGATGACGATACATTATATCAAATTGCGGAATATGCGCAGGCACATGGATTTATCTCCTCATTTACGGATGGATATGATACGGAGCTTGGACAGGGCGGTGTCAACGTCTCCGGCGGACAAAAGCAACGATTATGTATCGCCAGAACGATGCTAAAGAAGCCCAGAATTTTAATTCTGGATGACAGTACCAGTGCTGTTGATACCGCAACAGAAGCGAAGATCAGGGAAAGCTTCAAAAACAAGCTGGAAGACACGACAAAAATAATCATTGCACAGAGAATTTCTTCTGTTATCGATGCGGACAAAATTATTGTGATCGATGATGGAAGGATTGTGGGTATGGGCACCCATACGGTACTTATACAGGAATGTGAAGCCTATAAAGAGATTTATTATTCCCAGATGGACAACGAGGTGACAGCATCATGAGTTATATCGGCAAAGAAAGAAAAGAAGCATTACTGCGCAAGTATGGGAATAAAAAAGTGAATGAACCTGCCGGACCCGGGGCACGTATGCCGGCCGGTCCCAGAGGAGGTCCGGGACCGGGGGGCAGAAGCGGTATCATTGGTGGAGGCAAACCGAAAAATTCCTTTGCGGCAATCAGCAGACTCCTTGCTTATATCGGACGAAACAAGGTGAAGATCCTGCTCGCTTTAGCATGTGTGCTGGGAAGTTCGCTGACAAACCTGGGCGGCAGCTATATTTTGCGTCCAATCATCAATAATCTGGTTGATGCGGACAGATCGGCGGAAGAAAAAGTCAATAACCTTGTACTCGGTATTCTCATTATGGCAGGCATCTACTTGATCGGCGTTATCTGCACTTACCTGCAGCATCGAATTATGATCGGAGTATCCCAGAATGCACTGGTCAGGATCAGAGAGGACTTATTCGGTAAGATTCAAAAGCTTCCGGTGAAATATCACGATACACATACCCATGGTGAAATCATGAGCCGTTTTACCAATGACCTTGATTCTGTCGGTGAGATGCTGAACAATACATTGTCGCAGGTTTTTTCCGGTGTTGTTACCTTGATAGGCACTGTAATACTGATGTTTGTTACCAACTGGATTCTGGCAGTCGTCATAGTTGTGACAGTACCTGCAATGATCTACGTAGGCGGCGCAATCGGTAAGAGAAGCAGGAAATATTATAAAGACCAGCAGCAGGTTCTTGGTGCAGTCAACGGATACATTGAAGAAACCGTTACCGGTCAAAAGGTTATAAAGGTATTCTGTCATGAAGAAACAGCGATGGAAGAATTCCGTATTTTAAGCGATGACTTGCGTGAAAAGCAAGTAAAGGCACAATTTTTCGGTGGCATCATGGGACCCGTAATGGGCAATTTAAGTCAGATAAGCTATGCATTGTCTGCGACCATTGGCGGTATTCTATGCCTGACCTCCAATTTTGATATTGGTGGCCTCACCATATTTACAAACTACTCAAGACAGTTTTCCAGACCGGTGAATGAATTATCGCTGCAGATGAATACGATCTTTGCAGCATTGGCAGGAGCAGAAAGAGTATTTGAGGTTATGGATGAGACACCGGAGGCTGCAGATCCTTCAGGTGCTATTGAAATCTGTGCAGAAGCCAATCAGACAAAAGGAGCAAAGCTCATAAAAGGAGAAGTAACTCTGAAGGATGTAACCTTTGGTTATACTCCGGATAAAACCATACTGAACCGAATTAATGTAACGGCAGAACCAGGCCAGAAGATTGCCTTTGTGGGATCAACAGGTGCTGGAAAGACAACAATAACGAACCTGATTAACCGGTTTTATGAAATTGATGAAGGTCAGATCCTTATCGACGGAATTGATATCAAGAAGATCCGAAAGGAATCATTACGATCGAATATCGCAATGGTACTTCAGGATACCCATCTGTTTTCCGGAACAGTCCGTGAGAATATCCGGTATGGACGCCTTGATGCAACCGATGAAGAGGTGATCCAAGCTGCGAAGATCGCCAGTGCACATTCGTTTATCGAGAGACTTTCCGAAGGGTACAATACCGTACTGGAAGGCGACGGTACGAATTTGAGCCAGGGTGAGCGTCAGCTTCTGAACATAGCACGGGCTGCGATCTCAATAGCTCCGATTCTGATACTTGATGAAGCTACCAGCTCTGTTGATACAAGAACGGAAAAGCATATTGAGAAAGGTATGGACCGGCTCATGAAAAACAGAACCACCTTTGTCATTGCGCATAGACTGTCCACTGTCCGCAATTCCAATCGGATTATTGTCTTGGAGCATGGTGAGATCATAGAGCAAGGAACCCATGAAGAGCTCCTTGCAATGAAGGGGAGGTATTATCAGCTCTATACCGGGGCCGTTGAACTGGACTAGTAATCTGTCACAGCAAAACCGGGGTGTACGGATCAAAACAAACAAGGAAGTCTCTTCAGCCAGAGCCCGGCGTAATCACACTTCAAAGAACTGGCGGAGTCACTTCAAGTGATTTCTTCCAGTTTTTTATTGAGGGTCTCTATAAAGCTATTTAAATCATCAAATGAAAATTCGCCGTTTGAAATTTGAACTGCATTCCTCAATGGCATATAAAACATGGAGCGTTCCAGCTCCTTGACATTGACGATTTCGCTTTCATGGAGACCAACCTGCTGCAGTATGGCACTTAGCCATGCTGCAATAATTTCATTCAACTCCGGAATACTTTGGAGCTCACCTAAAGTGGTGTTGGCATGGATTTTTGCATACTTTTTATTGGACACAGTTAATTCTACCATCTCCATAAGTTCAATGCGGCGCGACGACTTTCCGACTTCAATGGTGTTCCAGCCTGTTGCATATACAAACTCCTTCTGATCCACGTCATAGTACATAAATTCGCGGAACGGAATTGTGAGTTCCACTACAACAGCTTCACCCGGCTTCAGCAGAATCTTCCGGAATGCAGCCAGGCGTCTGACAGGCTGTATCGCAGCATTTTCATTTAAACCTATATAAAGCTGTGCGATCTCTTTGCCTTCATATGTCCCTGTGTTTGTTACCTTGAAAGAAACCAAAAAATGATCCGCCAATCTTTCCACTTTCAGACTGTCGTAGGAAAATTCTGTATACGACAGGCCGTGCCCAAAAGGGAACAGTACGTTCAGCTCTTTTTTGTCATAATACCGGTAGCCTGTGAATATGGATTCACGATATTCTACCCGGTTAGTGTTTCCACCGCTTAACCAGGAAGGGGTATGTGAAAGCTTCAGGGGATATGTCTCCGTCAGCTTGCCGCTTGGGTTCGTTTTCCCTGTAAGAACGTCTGCCAGAGCTTTACCGGCACCCTGCCCGGATAAATGCATCTGAAGAACAGTTTCTACACCGCCAATCCATGGCATCTCAGCGGCCGAGCCAGTCTGAAGCACAATAATAAGCTCTTTACCCAGCTTGGAAAGCCGGTCGACTAAATCATTCTGGCATTGTGGCAGGCACAAGTTCTCACGGTCATAGCTCTCCGCTTCGGTATCATTAAAAAGACCGCTGAAAAAGATGATTTTGTCTGAAACGGATGCTGCCTGAATGGCACGATCAGCCAGTACTTTGTCCGTTTCTTCCGTATTCAGTCTGTAACCCGGCTCAAACCGGTATTGAATTCCAGCCTTTGTAAGCTCCACCGGTATGGAGTCGATTTCCATGGCATTGACTCTTGAAGAGCCGTTTCCCTGTATGACGGGGCGCTGCATCAGCTCTCCTACGCAAAGTATTTGATCAGCGGGCTTCAGCGGCAGAGTGTTTTTGTCATTTTTTAGAAGGACAAAGGACTCGGCAGCTGCTCTGTGGGCTATCTCATGGTGACTGCTGTAATCAGCTTTCCCGGGTTTCTTAATTGGATTGTCACACTTTCTCATTAGTTGGATCAAATTATTAACCGCTCTGTCTACGGCCTTTCCATCAAGCTCCCCGGTTCTATACCCCTCCTGAAGCAAATGGTAGC
>JAEZLF010000176.1 GCA_023435925.1 Bacillota bacterium | reverse complement strand
GAACCTTTTTCGCCGTCTCAATAACGGTTCTTACGGGAACCTTGCTGACAACAATCTCAACTTTGATTTTCGGAAGCAGATTTGTTTCAAACTCGATACCGCGATAATACTCTGTAACGCCTCCCTGAATGCCATAACCCAATACGTTTGTCACCGTCATACCTGTTATGCCGATTTTGTCCATTGCATTTTTAAGGGATTCAAATTTGTTTTGCTTTGTGATGATTTCAACCTTTGTGAATTTGATGCCTGATGCGGTGGTGTTTGGTACGGAAACAACCTGCACCGGTACGGCATGTTCGACTGGGACAGCTCCGGGTACAGTAGAAGAAGACATGTCTGTGCCGTCAGGATTCTCTGCTGCGTTCGTGTAATCGATAGCTACGAAATCAGGATAAGCCTGATTGCCGTGCTCGCCGATATCCAGACCTTCAATTTCCTCCTTGGCGGAAACACGAAGACCGATGGTATGCTTGATTGCCAGCCATACCAGAGCGGAGGCCGGGAAAACAAATACGGCGACACACAGAACACCCAAAGCCTGTTTGCCTAACAGCTCGAAACCGCCGCCGAATAGCAATCCATTTGGTGTACTGATACCTGCAATACCATCCTGTGCGAATATTCCTACAAACAATGTGCCGAGTACACCATGTACAAGGTGAACAGACAATGCACCGACAGGATCATCTAGTTTTCTGCGGTCAAAAAACATGACGCTGAATACAACAAGGATGCCAGAGATCGCTCCAATAATTAAGGAGCTTGGGACGCTTACATACGCGGCGCATGGTGTGATTGCAACAAGCCCTGCCAAAAGACCGTTTATCGACATTCCCAGATCCGGTTTCCCGATTACAATCCAGGCAGTCGCCGTAGCGGTCAATATTGCGATAATGCCAGCGGTGTTGGTCGTAACTAATATATGAGCGATTGACATGGGGTCTGCCGCCATCGTTGAGCCTGCATTAAACCCAAACCAGCCAAACCATAAAACGAACCCACCAATCGTTGCAAGGCCCATATTATGTCCCGGAATAGGGCGAATCTTGCCATCGTTCGTGTATTTCCCGATTCTGGGACCAAGGATCATTACACCCGCAAGAGCAGCCCATCCGCCAACGGAATGAACCACGGATCCGCCTGCAAAGTCCAGCATACCCAGCTGGGCAAGGAACCCTCCGCCCCAGATCCAATGGCCGACAATGGGGTAAATAAACAAAGTCAGGATTAACGAAAATACAATAAAGGAAATGTACTTGATTCGTTCTGCAACTGCGCCGGAGACAATCGTGGCGGCAGTTCCGCAAAAAACAAGCTGGAAGAAGAACTTAGCCCAGAAGGGGACGGCAGTCCATGAAATCGCAGAGTAGACGCCCTGATATGCATCGCCTATCGCAGGAGAGTTATCGGCGCCGCCGGCCATAAACAGACCGCTTAGACCAACAAATCCATTTCCGTCTCCGAACATCAGACCCCAGCCCAGGACAAGAAAGCCCAGAGAAGATACGGCAAAGACAATGAAGTTCTTTGAAAGTATGTTCACCGCATTTTTTGCACGGGCAAGGCCGCTTTCTACTGCGGCAAAGCCAAGATTCATAAAAAACACTAGAGCGGCACCAAAAACGACCCATATGGTATCCAGAATTACTTTTGTTTCCATAATAACACCTCTTTCTATACATTTTTTTTATGATTGGATTATTACTCATTTACACTGTATAAAATTTCACCATAGGTTGGTATTTTCCAGTGTTTACTACTGATAAGTGTTTCCAGCTCGTCAACAGTCAGCCTTAATTCGTTCATAGCTGTATAAACCCTTTCACGGTAAGCTCTGACAAGCTCCAAGCTATCTTTGATTTCCGCGACCGCCGCTGTATTCTCTGAAAGCTGCTCCAATCCTTTTCTCAGGCATTCTGAAAGCTTCACTATTTTGTTAAGTAAGTTTTCTTCCAGACCGGTTTCTATTTCCGCATTGATAGCCCTTTTGCGGCTGATAAGCTCGGCCAGCTCATTCTCGTAGCCAAGTACGGCCGGGATGATTTGCTTATTCACGATATCAATCATGACGAGGGCTTCAATATGGATCGTTTTTGAGTAATTTTCCAGCATAATCTCATAACGCGAATGGATCTCGTGTTCGGTGAATACATGATGACGCGTAAACACCTCAACATTTTTTGTTTGAATAAATGCAGGCAAGGCCTCCGGCGTAGTTTTCAAATTGAGTAGGCCTCTTTTTTCTGCTTCTTTTATCCAGGAAGGGTCATATCCGTTTCCGTTGAAGATAATACGCTTGTGATTTTTTATTGTTTTTGTAATAAGCTTGCTCAAATCCGCTTTGAAGTCGGTGCTTTTTTCAAGCTCATCGGCAAACTGGCGCAATTCTTCTGCCACAATTGTATTGAATGTGGTGTTTGGGTCAGCAATGGAGAAAGCAGAGCCAACCATACGGAATTCAAATTTGTTCCCTGTAAATGCAAAAGGAGAGGTGCGGTTCCGGTCTGTGGTATCTTTTGGAAAATGAGGCAGCACCGTTGCTCCAATTTCCATGAAGGTTTTATCTTTGCCTGTATATAATGTTTCGTTTTCCAGAGCATTGAGAATTTCGGTGAGCTCATCGCCCAGGAACATGGAAACAACAGCCGGGGGCGCTTCATTTGCGCCGAGACGGTGGTCGTTGCCGGCACTTGCAACTGAAACGCGCAGCAGATCCTGATAATCATCAACAGCCTTTATGACTGCTGCAAGGAATAGAAGGAACTGTGCATTTTCAAAAGGTGTATCGCCGGGTTCCAGCAGATTGATACCGGTATCAGTGGAGATAGACCAATTAACATGCTTTCCGCTGCCGTTTACACCGGCAAAGGGCTTTTCGTGCAATAAGCAGGCAAGATGATGCTTTGGTGCAATGCTTTTCATCAGCTCCATTGTCAACTGGTTATGGTCTGTTGCAATGTTCGTTTCGGAGTAAATAGGAGCAAACTCATGCTGTGCAGGAGCCACCTCATTATGCTTTGTTTTTGCCAAAACACCCAACTTCCATAATTCTTCATCCAGTTCACGCATAAACCTGGAAACACGGTTCTTAATCGTACCAAAATAATGATCTTCCATTTCCTGCCCTTTAGGGGGACGGGCACCGAATAGCGTTCTGCCGCAGTACATAAGATCGGGTCTTTTTAAATAGAGCTCTCTGTCGATTAAAAAGTATTCCTGCTCAGGGCCTACCGACGACACAACTCGCTTCACATCAGTTACTCCGAACAGATTCAGCACACGCAGTGCCTGCTGATTAAGTGCCTGCATAGAGCGCAGCAGAGGGGTTTTCTTGTCAAGAGCTTCTCCGCTGTACGAGCAGAAAGCAGTGGGAATACATAGAGTATTGTCCTTTATAAAGGCATACGAGGTAGGATCCCATGCGGTGTATCCCCTTGCTTCAAAGGTAGAACGCAATCCTCCTGACGGAAAGCTGGATGCATCCGGCTCACCTTTAACCAGAGCTTTTCCTGAAAAATCCATCAGGATTTGACCATCACCATCCGGCATAATGAAGCTGTCGTGTTTTTCGGCTGTTATACCTGTCATAGGCTGGAACCAATGCGTGAAATGTGTAGCACCCTTTTCTACCGACCAATCCTTCATGGCATTTGCAACGACATTCGCGACATCAAGCTCGAGATGCGTGCCGTTTGCAATGGTCTTTTTAAGTGCTTTATAGGTATCCTTTGGCAAGCGATCCTTCATTACGGTGTCGTTAAATACCATGCTTCCAAAAATAGTTTTCGTTTGTTCGTTTGTACACTGGCCATTATAAAGATTAGATCTGACCTCTTTTGGAGATGTTTGTTTACTCATGCTGATACCCCTTTCAATTTCAATAAAATATAAAAAAGCAAAGGTGCCGAGGACTTAAAAATCCACAGCACCTTTGCCGGATGTATGAAGTATAGCAAAAAGGATTTTACCTGTCAACACTTTTTTTAACAAAAATGAAGGAATTATAATAGTAGGTTGCAAAAACAACTAAAAAGTAATGGAAAATCGCAATAATATCATAATATATGCAAGTACAATTTATAAATATTTCAAAAACCTATTGACGCGACCATTTCTATACCGTATAATTTTGTTCAAGAACAACGGCGTTCGTTTGATAGTATCTAGTACTAAGCTGGTTTGATGCTTACGGAAAATACTACGCAATGGGCGTCTTTATTTATAACGAGGCGAAAGATGTCCTTGCGACCAGCCAGGTTGCATGGGCGAGCAGCAAGCTTTGCTTGCGACCAGCCTCGTAGAAACACAGCTGAAGTAAGAAAATTTTTCTATAATCGAAAATTTTCTTTGAAACGAAGTGTTATAAATTGGGGGTATGGATTGTGAGAGAAGGTATGTTTCGAAACCTGTCAGGCTGTGCGATATCAGGTATTTTTTCAAAATCCGGCAATCGGTTTTCCGGTAAACGCATCATAGATTCGATCGCTTCCATGCATGAGCGTTCAAACGGACTGGGCGGGGGTTTCGCAGCCTATGGTATTTATCCAGAATATAAAGAGTATTATGCTTTTCATATTTTTTATGATAATCATTCTGCAAAAAAAGAAGGCGAAATGTTTCTGGAGGAGCATTTTGATATTATAAACCTTTCAAAAATCCCCACAAAGAAAACTC
>JAEZLF010000135.1 GCA_023435925.1 Bacillota bacterium | reverse complement strand
ACTTGTCTAATTCCATGCTGACAGACGGATTGGTATGATCCTCCGGCGGTTCTGCTATGCTATTTTCCTTCTCCGGAAGAATCGAGAAAATAAGTACTGCAAGCAATATTCCCGCCGCAAATCCCGCGCCTATCTTAATTATTTCAATAAGCCCCTGTTTTTTAACTGGCCGGACTGTTGCTTCCGATTTGTTGGTCCTGATTCTTTTAAGCGGCTCACCGGGTTGCTGCTGAGGAGGCTGCTGAACAGGCTTCTTCACATTCCTGCTTTTCGGAAGCTGTACCGATTCATTCAGTCCAAACTGCTGTAAATAGTTCATGGCCATAATGCTGTTTGATTCACCCTTCATCACTCTATCAAACACTTCAGCGGCCTTTTCTTTTTCTCCAAGATAGTTGTAACAAATACCGAGTAAATTCATTGCCTCATAGAATTCGGGATTCATAGCCACAGCTTTCTTCAATTCAATTACAGCTATGTCCTCACTGCCTGTTTTGAGGCTTTCGATGGCTTTATTGTAAAGATATACTGAGTTTCGTATGTTGTCGGGTATTTGTGTCTCACCCTTCGTAATTTCCTCCAGATTGATTGCCTTGAAGTTTTGCAATTCTGTCTTCAAATCCATCAAATAACCTCACCCCCAATTCAGGTATCTGTTACTCATTCCACTCTGTATCCAAATGACTTGTTCAATTAGCTTAGACCGAAAATTTTCCTAATAGTTCCGATATAATACAGTGATCCAAAAGCGCAAATAATTTCATCCGATGATGCTGAGTTCATGCTTGTACTTACAGCACTTTCAATTGTATCACTAATTTGTACATTTTTACAATAGCTCCCGGCGTATTTCGATAACTCAGCCGCCGGCAATGCTCTGGGATTATCGGTAGTAACTGCAAATACTCTTTTACACCCCGGCAATACGATTTTCATCATTTTTTCGTAATCTTTGTCCCGCAGGACACCTATAATATAGGTTACTTCCTTTCCCGGAAAGTAATCATCCAAAGCTTCCCGAAGTGCCTGCGCCCCTTCCGGATTATGAGCGCCATCGACGATCAAGACCGGACTTCGGGACAGCACCTCAAGTCTGCCCGGCCAGTGGGTACTCAACAAACCGTCTTTTAAAGCCTCCCCGGTAATTTTATATCCTTTGCTCCTCAATATTTCCGTTGCGCTTACTGCTAATGCCGCATTGTAAATCTGATGCTTTCCAAGCAGACTGATTTTTAGATGATCATAATCACGAAAGCTGAAAATTTGACCGTCTATACCGAATTCACGGAGTATAAGACTGGAAAAATCGGCTTTATGCAGGTGTGCGCCTCTCTCCCCACATGCCATTTCAAAGACCGACTCAGCCTCCTTGTTTTGACCGTATACAATAACATCTCCACCCGGTTTTATGATTCCAGCTTTTTCAAAAGCGATCTCCTGCAGCGTTTTTCCAAGTCTGTCCATATGGTCATAGCTAATTGTCGTTATAACGGCCAGCTCCGGTGTATCGATAATGTTCGTAGAATCAAGTCTTCCGCCAAGGCCTACTTCCAGTACAACTATATCGCATCTTTTTCTGTAAAAGTATTCAAACGCGATTGCTGTCAACAATTCAAACTCAGTAGGATGGTTTTCCCCCATACTCAGCATTTTATCCGCACAGCTCTTTGTAAAGGCTGTAATTTCAGCCAGCTCATCCCTGCCTATTTCATCATTGCCAATCCGTATTCTTTCAGTAAAGCGCTGAATAAACGGTGATGTATAAATACCTGTTCTGTACCCGGCTTTCATAAGAATATTACTTATGAAAGCCAGTGTAGAACCTTTCCCGTTAGTCCCTGCTATATGAATAAATTTTAGCTTTTTCTGAGGGTTCCCCATCAGCTTCAGCAGTGATTCTATACTGCGCAAGCCCAGTATACTTCCGAATCTTTGCGTTCCAACCAGATAGTCTATTGCTTCATCGTAGTTCATGACTGTTCGGCACCGTGGCATTTCTTATATTTTTTCCCACTACCGCAGGGGCATGGGTCATTTCGACCAACCTTGTCACTGCTTCTTGCAACCGGCTTTCTCGGTTCATCCCCACCATGGCTTGCAGCAGTCGGCTCAGCTACCCTTTCACGCTTTGGAGCTCCATGGTCGCGGTCGATCCGTACATGGAGGATCATTTTTACAGAATCCTGCTGTATGTTCTTGATCATCTCTTCGAACATTTCAAAGCCTTCAAACTTATACTCAATAACAGGATCTCTCTGACCGTATGCTCTCATGCCTACACCAGAACGCAGCTGATCCATTGCATCGATGTGGTCCATCCATTTTTCATCGACAACACGCAGAAGCACGATTCTTTCCAGTTCTCTCATCAGCTCCTGACCATGCTCCGCCTCTTTGGCTTCATATGCCTTAACCGCTATATCCAGCAGCTTTTCACGCAGATCTTCCTTGGTGAGATCCTCCAGCTCATTCTTCGGTATATCCAGAGCGCCCTTTGGTAGAAAGATACTTTCGGCATGTGCCTTAATCGCTTCCCAGTCCCAGAAATCCGGGTGAGGAGTCTCACTGCAATAAGCTGAAACAATATGATCGACGGTGCCTTCCAGCATCTTCATGAACGAATCCCTGAGGTTTTCCCCGTTAAGCACCTGTTTACGCTGTGAATAAATAACTTCTCTTTGCTTGTTCATGACATCGTCATACTGAAGAACATGCTTTCTGATGTCAAAGTTCTTTCCTTCTACTCTGCGCTGAGCACTTTCTATTGCATTTGAGAGCATTTTGTGTTCGATGGGCTGATCATCCTCCAGCCCCAGTGCATTCACAACATTGGTCAGCCTTTCGGAACCAAAAAGCCTCATTAAGTCATCTTCCAGAGAAATGTAGAACCGTGAGGAGCCTGGATCACCCTGGCGGCCTGAACGTCCTCTCAGCTGGTTATCAATACGCCTCGATTCATGGCGCTCGGTACCTATGATGTGGAGACCGCCTGCTGTAACCACTTTTTCTCTCTCACTGCTGATCTTCTTTTTGAATTCATCATGCAGCTGCTTGAAGGCATCCCTGGCCTTCAGAATTTCCTCATCCTCGGTGTCATAATAGCTGGTGGATTCGCTGATCAGCTCTTCAGGATACCCTTGCTTGCGCAGCTCCTGCTTCGCCATGTATTCGGCATTACCGCCAAGAACGATATCGGTACCACGGCCGGCCATGTTCGTAGCAATTGTCACAGCCCCGAATTTACCCGCCTGTGCAATGATTTCCGCTTCCTTCTCATGGAATTTGGCATTCAATACCTGATGCTGAATACCGCGCTTCTTCAGCATACTGCTCAAAAGCTCGGACTTCTCGATGGATATGGTGCCTATCAGGACAGGTTGGCCTTTTTTATGACACTCCACAATTTCATCGATAACTGCATTAAATTTTCCAACCTCATTTTTATAAACACAGTCCGGATGATCCATCCTGATCATGGGCATGTTGGTAGGTATTACAACAACGTCCAGTTTATAAATGGTCTGAAATTCTTCTTCCTCCGTTTGCGCTGTACCGGTCATACCGGCGAGCTTTTTGTACATTCTGAAATAGTTCTGGAAGGTGATGGTGGCAAGGGTCTTGCTCTCTCTTTCCACCTTGACGTTCTCCTTGGCCTCTATTGCCTGATGCAGTCCGTCACTGTACCTTCTTCCATACATAAGACGGCCGGTAAACTCATCAACAATGATGATCTCGCCATCCTTTATCACATAATCCCTGTCATTTTTCATCAGGCCATGTGCTTTGATAGCCTGGTTGATATGGTGGGAAATCGTCATATTATCAGGGTCAGCAAGATTTTCAATACCAAAGAATTGCTCTGCTCTTGTAACACCTCTTGCAGTCAGTGCAGCCGTATGTGCTTTTTCATCGACAATATAATCGGCGTCTACCTCTTCATCCTGCTGTTTGTCGTCGGTTTGGGTATATACCTTGACTTTGAGTCTGGATGCAAAGGAGTTCGCCCTTTTATACATGTCTGTTGACTTATCACCGGCACCGGATATAATGAGAGGAGTCCTGGCCTCGTCAATCAGTATGCTGTCAACCTCATCGACAATGGCATAATTCAGCTCCCGCTGAACCATGTCCTGCTTATATATGACCATGTTGTCTCTGAGATAATCAAACCCGAATTCATTGTTGGTACCATAAGTGATATCGCAGTTGTATGCCTTTCTTCTTTCTGTATTGTCCATATCATGTATGATCAATCCGACACTGAGGCCCAGAAAGTTGTAGATTTTTCCCATCCACTCGCTGTCACGCTTTGCCAGATAGTCATTGACGGTAACAATATGAACACCTTTGCCTTCCAGCGCGTTGAGATATACAGGCAGCGTAGCCATGAGGGTTTTACCTTCACCGGTTTTCATCTCGGAAATCCTGCCTTGATGAAGTACAATACCGCCGATTAATTGGACACGGAAGTGCCTCATGCCAAGCACCCTTACCGCCGCTTCCCTTACAACCGCGAAAGCCTCCGGCAAAATATCATCCAGCGTTTCTCCCTCTTCAAGCCTTTTTTTGAACTCCGGAGTCTTCGCTTTCAGCTCTTCATCCGACAATGCTTTTATTTTGGGTTCAAATTCTTCGATTTCTTCCACAATGGGTGTAATTCTTTTTAGCTCTCTATCACTATAAGAACCGATTATTTTTTCTATGATTCCCTTTATCATAAATACCTCCGTTAATGTTTAATATTTTACCTGAAAATCCTAACGATAATCCGGAGGGGATAAATCTGTACCGCACCGGTAAACTTCATTTTTACGCAAAGGTTTTATACGCACGCTAATTCTGGCGCATTGTATATCAAATGCCGCACCGCAATTTACCGCTTCGGTCCATATCACAGGAACATACTGTCCGGCCGGTCTTCCTTTCTTTTCTGCAGAAACATACTGTCTGGCTGGTTTTCGTGACTGCTCTGCGAAAGTGTGTTGCCCGGCCGGTTTTGTTGCCTTCTCTATATAAGCATGCCAAAAAAAGGCTTCATCGGAGCCGTCACCTGCATTGTCCGCCTGTTGGTCCGTATTGAAAACAAAGGCGTTATACAACTCCAGCAACATTTCCGGCGTTATATTTGAAATATTTTGCTTAATCTGAACATCGGCGCCCTTTGATGCAAGCGCCGAAAATATCAGAAGACCAATAAACAGACTTCTGAACACCCTTTTTTATCTTCCTTTCTTATCGCCAAGCCTTTCGAGTACGATCCTGTAACCGTCAGCCCCATAATTGAGGCTTCTGTTTACTCTGCTGATGGTAGCTGTGCTGGCGCCCGTTCTATCGCTGATATCCATATAAGTATAGCCTTCTTTCAGCATTTTGGCTACCTCCAGTCTCTGGGCCATTGCTTTGATTTCAGAAACCGTGCAGATATCTTCGAAAAAATTATAACATTCTTCTGCGGTTTCTAAAAGTAAAATCGCTTCAAATAAACCGTCCGTCCATTCGTCCCGTATCTTGGAATTCATAAAAGGTTCACTCCCAACCGCGCTTTAATACTGTAAAATATTAAATTGTACTATAACGCCTCGGTTCAAAATGAAATTTTTCGTTTATAGAAAAATTTCATTTCATCAGCGGCGTTTCAACAAGGCGAAAGTAAGCATTGCGTACTTTCGCCTTGTTATAAATTACAATATCAGCTTTTTGTGCCATAGTCAATCATATCACATTTGCTTAGATACGTAGTGCAAAGTCCAATTTCATTTTTGCTTCTGAAGAATAGGTGTGTTACAATTAACAAGTAGATAACAGGTAGAATTGTATATAATGGGAGGATCTGTAAATGGCGCTTGAAATTAAATCAGTGGATACGAAAGCCGCATTAAAGCAATTTCTCAAATTGCCCTGGAAAATATACAAAGGCGATCCATGCTGGGTTCCTCCGCTGCTAAGTGATTTGAAAGCATCACTGGATCCCGTTAAGAACCCGGTACTACAAAAAATAAAGCACGACATGTTTTTGGTACTGTCTGACGGCGAACCTGTCGGGAGAATCTATTCCGGCATTGATACAAACCTAAACGAGAAGAAGAAGATGAACATGGCTTTTTTCTCATTGTTTGAGTGTGTCAATGACCAAATGGCAGCCGATCTGCTCTTTGACGCAGCTGTTAGCTGGGCTAAGCAGAACGGTGCGGATTTCATATGCGGTCCTGTTGCGGTAACCGGTACAGACGGAGATGAAAATAAAGGCTTGCTTGTGGATTGCTTCGACAGACCACCCGTTCTCATGAATTCATACAATCCCGCCTATTATGTTGATTTGATGGAAAAATACGGTTTTGCAAAATACTACGATGTTTATGCCTATCATCTTGATAAGGAACTCATGTTTAAAAAGGATCCTTCAAAGGTCATCGAGTATGCTCAGAAGCGCTATGGTTTTAGAGTTGATACATTGAATTTAAATGATCTGGAAAATGAAATAAAGGCACTCAAGCAAGTTATGGATAAAGCGATGCCGGAAGAATGGCCCGATCTTGTACCGCCCACCCTTGATGAGGTGCGCGAGATGGCTAAAAGGCTTGTTCCGCTGGCAGACCCGTCGTTGATTCCTATCGCCCGCTGCGGAGACGAAGCCATTGGCTTTGCAATCTCCCTTCCAGACTATAATCAGGTTTTGATTCACCTGAACGGAAGGATTACACCATGGGGTGCGTTAAAATATCTTTGGTACAAGCGGAAGATTAAAAGCGCTCGCATGTTTGTCATGTTTGTGATACCGGAATTCAGAAGCAAGGGAGTATCCTTTGCGATCTATCATACCGCCTTTAAAAATGGTATAAATAAGGGTTACACCTGGGGAGAGGGCTCTACCATCGGAGAAACCAATCTGCGGATGAGAGCCGATATTGAGGGAACAGGCGCAACGAAATACAAAACCTACAGGATATATAAAAAGGAGCTGCTATAGCTCCTTTTTTTGCTTTTGCAATGGAATTTCATCTGTATCTGCCGAAGACGATACCCTCTACAGTTTGGTGACGAATGAAGACGAGGTGCATCAGCCTTTTACATGCTCTTCTTCCAGTATGTCGGCATCAAACGTTTCTTCAATATAGCCACCCTTTTTCACCTCATATTTGATTCCTCTCCAAGTGACATAGGGGTTGCTGAAGGAAAACATCAGATAGAAGGTGGCAAATAGATCAAAGAACAACGGTGTAATAATGTCCAGCGGCATGAGCTTGTTATCGGACAGCACCCTCATAGCCAGCCCCTGTATGATGCGCAAAAACATGCAAATCATGCCAAGGATCATGACATTCTCATTTCTAAAGATAAGGCCCAGTATCAATATCAACCAATACCAGAACATCATAAGTATAAAGGATGGAAGCTCAACCGCTATATGCGCCTTAATGCCGGATGCCAGACGCCTTGCATAATTAAAGGATTTCTCCTTATCAAGCTTTTGCACGTGGCACTCCAGAAATGGTCCGAGCACAAGCTTATATCCCATTTTATAAAGAGTATTTCCAAGGAAAAGATCTTCCAGCAGCGAACTGCCGAAGGCTTCCAAACCGCCTATTTCCTTAAGCAGCTGCTTACTCATGGCAAATGCCGCACCGGTAGCTCCAACGTCTATACCCAACTTTGTCAAAAATGCCCATATAAAATCTGTTTCACTATTCTGGGTAAAAGTAAAGAACCGGGTCCAGAAATCTCTGCCTCCAATGTTGATCTGTCCGCATGTAGTTATGCCCACATTCTCATCCTTAAGAGGCCTTACCATCTTGATGATAAAATCTCTCTTGATTCTGACATCACTATCGCCAAACATCACGATATCATATTTAGCCTGTTTCATACCGTTGACCATATTGGAGCTTTTCCCGTTAAGTCCCTGTATTACAGGGTTTACGATAAGGGAACAATCTATTTTCTGATATTTCTCCATCATGGACTGAACAACGGGAATAGCGGGATCATCCGGTGTCTGGAAGCTGAATATATGTTCCACAGGGCCTCTGTAATCCTGATTGAACCATGCCTCCAGGTTCTTATCCAGCTCGAAGTCAAGATCCTTGATCGGGTGAATGATGCTGACACCGACCTTTTCATCTTCTTCCCCGGAAGGAATTATCCGGTTTGTCCAGCTTAGGTGAAGCTTAAAGAAAACTAGCTGTGCCAACCAAAAAAGGCAGAAAAATATGCTGACCGCAACACAAACATAGAATAACAGCACGATTACATTCCCCCAAAAAATAAAATAATGACGATTGGTACGCAAGTCTAGTCCTATTATATACCGTATCCTGCCATTATACAACCAAAAGAAAGGTTTGGCACAGCAAATACATGGACAGTTCATAGACAACCCATGAATCTCTCATTTGATATGTCTGATCTTTTTCTTTACCTTTTTAAGCCTGAAAAAATCTTCCCTTTCCTTTTCTTCAAGGACATCTTGAATATACTTCACCTGCTCCTTATATTTGGGAATCTGTATATGCTGCAGCGCATTGGTCCTTTTATTCGTTTTCTCGATTTCTTTTGCAAGCTTAAATATAGAATTTTCTATTTCCGCCAACTCATAAATTCTATAACGAACCTCATGGAATTGATGCCTTGCCTGATCCAGAGAGGTATTTGTGTTGAAGAATCCGTATGTGGGTAAAATCTCCTGCCTTTTGTACTTCACCATGGGTATGTCAACTCCCATAACACTTTTGAGCAGCACTTCAAATGATTCATCATTTGGGATACTATTCGTGATATCATCAACATCCCGGATTCCCATTGTGAGGTTTGCCACCTGCAGAGCCTGATAGGCCTGTGCAATGATGGCATAAATTTCTGTTTGGATACCTTTTGCTTTGTCGACCATGTTCATCATTTCCTTGATCAGAACATTTCGCTTTTTATCCAGCAACTCAAAACCCTTTTTGGAAAGTGCCAGAGAAGATTTTGCTTTTATGAGATTGGATTTTGTCGGTGCTATCAACACAGCCATTTCTATCTCTCCCCGTCACCCCGGTAATATTTCTCGATCATCCCGGATTGTACCCGGTCCAGTTCGCTGGCAGGGAGTATGGACAAAATCTCCCATCCAAGATCCAGCGTATCAATGATATCCCTGTTGTCATTCCGGCCTTGTGAAATGAACCTACTCTCCAACTGGCGCCCGAATTCCAGATAAAGCTTATCAATATCGCTCAGATCCTCTTCACCAATAATCTGCGATAATGACCGGACATCCTGCACCCGTGAATAAGCTGCAAAAATCTGACTGGAAAGATCTGCATGATCTTCTCTTGTGTAGTCTTCTCCAATTCCATCTTTCATCAGACGCGATAATGAAGGAAGAATGTCTATCGGCGGATAGATGCTCTTCTGGTTAAACTCACGGTTCAAAACAATCTGGCCTTCCGTAATAAAACCTGTCAGATCTGGAATCGGATGTGTAATATCGTCGTTGGGCATGGTTAGTATGGGTATCAGTGTAATAGAGCCTTCCTTACCCTTCAGCATTCCTGCTCTTTCATATAAAGTAGAAAGGTCACTGTACAAATATCCGGGATATCCCTTACGTGACGGAACCTCCTCCTTTGCGGAAGATATCTCACGCAAGGCTTCCGCATAGCTTGTCATATCGGTAAGAATGACCAGCACATGCATATTATTCTGAAATGCCAGATATTCCGCAGCAGTCAGTGCACATCTCGGAGTGGATATTCTCTCGACAATCGGTGCATCCGCCGTATTAATATACATAACAACATGGTCTAATACGCCGGAAGACTGGAAGTTCTTCATGAAGAAATCAGCATCGTCATGCCGGACACCCATTGCTCCAAATACAACCGCAAAATTATCACTGTTGGCACCTTCAATCTTAGCCTGCTTGACAATTTGAGCAGCCAGATCATTATGTGCTATACCATTTCCAGAAAATATGGGAAGCTTCTGCCCTCTGATCAAGGTCATCAATGCATCGATGGAGGATATCCCAGTCTGTATGAAATTTCTCGGATATCTTCGTGCTATCGGATTAATAGGCCGCCCATTGATATTTTGCCTGGTGGATGACACGATCTGGTATGCACCGTCAATCGGTTCGCCTACGCCATTAAAGGTTCTTCCAAGTATCTCCCTGGATAAAGGAATGGTCATCGGTTCACCGGAGAACGTGACAGCAGAATTATATGTTGATATGCCGGAAGTTCCTTCAAATACCTGAATAATGACATTTGATCCTTCAATTTTTATAATTTTTCCTTTTCTCGTTTCTTCATGATCAACCTTGATGGTTACCATTTCGCCATAAGCGGCATCCTTCACATTAGAAAGAACGATAAGAGGACCTTCCACCTTTTCAAGCTTCAAGTATTCTTTTCTCATAAATCTACATCCCTCAATCTTTTCTCAACTCGTTATTCATATTTCCGGCTCAGGTTATAATAGGTTTCTACAATCCTTTCCCTTAGCTGATCCAGCAGCTCTAGCCTGTCATTCGGTATATCATATTTCATCTTCAAAACATCCTGCATGACTTCCTGGCTTTTTATCATAGAGATTGGTATGTCCATTTTTACACACCTCAGAGCATTTTCATACAGCTCGTCAATGAGTTTAAGCATTTTATACTGTTTTTCAAGGACTGCATACGTATCTTCCTTATGTAGTGCATTCTGCTGTAAAAAGCCTTTTTTTATAATCCTGGCGATCTCCAATACCAGTGCCTGGTCATTCGGAAGTACATCTTCTCCGACCAGCTGAACGATTTCGTTCAGCTTCTCCTCCTCCTGAAGAAGTTTTACCATTTTTGCTCTCAATTCCAGCATATCAGGCGCAACATTCTCACTGTACCAGTCTTCCAGCATGTTAATATATCCGCTGTAGCTCGTAAGATAATTAATAGCTGGATAATGTCTTGCATAGGCAAGCTTCTTGTCCAGAGCCAGAAAGGTCGTGACAAACCGCTTGGTGTTCTCTGTAACAGGTTCCGAGAAGTCACCGCCCGGAGGTGAAACCGCACCAATAATAGTGACTGACGCCTCTTGTCCATTTAGTGTTTCAACACAGCCTGCCCTTTCGTAGAATTCAGCAAGTCTTGACGGAAGATAAGCAGGATAGCCTTCTTCCGCAGGCATTTCTTCCAGACGTCCTGATATTTCCCGCAGAGCTTCTGCCCATCTTGATGTCGAGTCAGCCATGATCGCCACGTCATACCCCATATCTCTGTAATACTCTGCCATTGTGATGCCTGTATAGATGCAGGCTTCACGAGCCGCCACAGGCATGTTGGAGGTATTGGCAATAAGGATGGTCCTCTCCATCAACGGCCTTCCCGTTCTTGGATCCATCAATGCAGGAAATTCCTCAAGCACGTCCGTCATCTCATTTCCACGTTCTCCACAGCCAATATATATGATAATATCCGCGTCGCTCCATTTCGCTAATTGATGCTGCGTAACAGTTTTCCCAGTTCCAAATCCTCCTGGTATTCCCACCGTTCCGCCCTTAGCGACGGGATAAAAGCTGTCGATGACACGCTGGCCTGTGATCAGCGGCTTATAGATTGGTATTCTTCGTTTTATAGGTCTGGGTGACCTAACCGGCCATTTACTGGCCAGTGTGAGGGATACCTTTTCCTTGTTGGCCTTTTCCAGCACAACAACCGTATCGTTCAGTGTGTACAATCCATCCGGCTTTACTTCAGTTACTTTTCCGCCGGAATGCCAGGGAACCATCAGCTTGTGAGTAATACTAAGGGTTTCCTGCACCGTTGCATATACCATTCCCGGCTGAAGAACATCCCCGGGCTTCACTGTCATATGAGCTTCCCATTGCTTTTCCTCATCAAGAGATAACAGACCGATTCCCTCCGGAATAAAATTCTCTGACAGGGTGTTGATCTTTCCCAATGGCCTCTGTATACCGTCAAATATATTGCCAAGCATTCCCGGTCCCAATGTTGCAGAAAGCGGACTTCCTGTATATAGAATTTTTTCTCCCGCCTGAAGGCCTTCTGTCTCTTCATATACCTGCACTGTGGCAACATCACCGTCGATTGATACAACTTCGCCGATCAGCTTTTGCTTCCCGACGGTAACCATTTCATTGAGCTTGAATGAACCCATTTGGATACCCTTCACAACAGGTCCGTTGATTTCCTTTACAATGCCTTCGTTTTTATCCATTCCCATCACCTGCTTCTATTGCCTGAAATAGCGTTTGCATGATATAAGCCCTGCTGTCTTCCAGAAGCGCTTCAACAGACGAGTCGATTCTGGTGTTGGCTGTGGGATCCTCTACTATAAATCCGCCAAGGATATGATCCTCTGCTATTCGTAAAGAGCAGGCAGCATGATGCAGTCTCTGAAATTCATTTTTAATCCGTTCTCCATACTTTTCAGAATCCCCTGCAGTCATGTAAATAATCAGGTTTTCAGAGAGTTGTTCCGTGTCTGCCAGCTTTCTAACCAACGACAGCAAATATGCTTCGTACTTCTCCGACTGCATAAAATTATCTATCTCGGAATAAAGACGTTTCATCAGCACAGCAACCTGCTTTTCTTTTACAGACATATATTCTCTCTTTAAGCCGATCCTGTTTTTACTGATCAGTTCTGTTTTTTCCGCCTCTGCTTTTCTGCGGGCCTTATTTATGATCTCCTCAGCCTCTTTGTCGACTGCGGCCTTATTTTTTTGAATCTTTACTTCATACTCTTTTTTCAGCTGTTCCATTTCTTCTGTCAATTTATCATTCATTTGCCGATGCAGAAGCTTTGAAAAAAGTGAAAGTTTCTGTTCAATCGTTACCATCCAGTTCACCTCATATACGAATACCAATTGAGTCTCTGATGTATTCTGTAATTTTGTCCTGAGAATGCGAGCTGCCATGCCTGTCGGGAATTTCAATAATAAGTGGTCTTTTACATTTCAGTTTCAAATCTAGTACTTCTTTTCTGACTGGGTCCATTGCTTTCTCAGTTAATATCAGAATCCCGATCTTCTCGTTTTTTATGGCATTTTTTATAGCATTGAGTACTTCTTCACGGGTATGAACGATAACACCGTCTATTCCGGCAAGTTTCATTCCCACCCAGGTATCCTTATTGTCACTGACTAAAAATGACTTCATACCAGTCTCCTACACAAACAGTATCAATATGGAAATGATCATTCCATAGATTGCGATACCTTCAGCCATCCCGACAAATATCAATGTCTTGCCGAGGATGGACGAATCCTCAGAAACTGCACCGATCGCAGAGGAGCCGACGGATCCTACCGCCAAGCCTGTACCTATTGTTGCAAGTCCTGTACTCAGTGCCGCTGCCAGATACTTGAACCCATCCCCAAGAGTCAGTCCAGCTGCTGCTCCTGCCGCTTCACTGGCTGCAAATACAGGATCGCCCGATATGGCTATTACAATCATGGAAATCATGACTACGCCAAAAGCTGATACTGATGCAAAAATTGCCTTCTTTACACTCCCCTTTTGGTTCCTCTTCATAGCTCTCCGGCCATATATTACTGTTCCTGCCGCTATTGCTATTGCCAATACAAATAATATAAACTGCATATTCATACACCCTTCCGATTTTTTATTTTTTATGTTTCTGCAATATCTTTATCGCTTAATTTTACAGGACGAAAGGCAATACCGTTGCCCTGGAAATACTTACTAAACATTTCATAGTACTGCAGACGCAGTCCCTGAATGAAGACGATCAACCCCTCCAGCGTTAATATCAGCACATTGCCTATTGCTAATATGATAAGCTTCAATACTATATTCGGCATCATTTCGGACATCACAAGAAATGCCAGGAATAAACCTGCATGGTTCAATGCAAAAGCCCCTACACGTATAAAGGATATTGCATTGCTTAGCGTTCCAAGGATGGTCTCTACCCCCTCAAAAATGCTTTCCGTCAGGTAGGAGCTGAGCTCGCCATGGATAAGAGGACGCTTTCCCATCACAAGGTTTGTAATCGGTTCCTTAAGGATCAATACCAGCAGGCTCACAAGCATCGTCGTAACCGGTACCATCAGCGGCAGACCAATCACACCGGTAACTGCCACAGCGGACAGCACCAGACTGATATAAAATATATACCCGGCTATACCGTTCTTACCAAAAACTCCTGCCTCGATATCGCCTTTTCTTAACGAGTTGACAATACCGAATATAAAGGAAATGGTAAGGACTACAACGCCGAATACTACTCCTGCAATCAGTATCGACGGAATATTTTTGGGATCCAGCGGTCTTCCCGTCAGGCTTGGCAGCCATGGCAGCTCAGCCTGCTCCAGTCCGAAAAGGCTTCCATAAACAAAACCAAATACCACGGAGCTGCCTCCAAGTCTTGTTAATATCTGCCCGACCGCAGTGTTCTTTCTATATAGTAAAAGACCAGCAATTAAGTAAACCAGACCCTGTCCGATATCACCGAACATGATTCCGAACATCAGGCAAAATGTAACTGCAATAAACGGTGTCGGGTCTATTTCATGATAGGACGGCAAACCATATAGCTTAATAATGTTCTCAAATGGTCTGAAAAATCTGTTATTCTTGAATTGTGTGGGTGGCATCACCTGCCTTTCTATTTCATCAGCGTTTTTTTCTTCGATAATGATCCTTTCTTTAAATTCTTTCAACGCATCTTCCACTTTTTGCCTGTCATCCTTTTTAATCCATGCGTTGAGAACGAAGCTGCTCTCCCCGTATACAATTTCACGTTCCAGCTCCACGATCTTTTTCTCCAGCATCACTACCGTATAGATCCGGTTCAACAGTATCCTTGTTTCTTCCTTCTTTGAAAACAGCAAACCTGACAAAATACGGATCTCATCATTTAGAGTCTTAATCCGGCGGCTGGTTTCACTGATCATCTGTGAAACAGTGCCCTTTAAGTTCTCCGGAATGTCCATCTTTACCCAGTTCATTGATTTAAGCAGCTTTGCAGTCTCATCCGCAAACTTTTTCGGATAAATGATCATATAAAGATCTTCAACGGAATTTTTGATTGTACCAATATTAAGAACAACCGCACTGACATTTTCATAATTCTTCCGCAGGCGGATTCTGTTCTCTGTTGACAAAGCACCTACTTCATAAGTAAAATAGTTCAGATGTGTAATGCTTTCAAAATCCACATCCTTATACTTGATACAATTCAACTTTTCATTAAGTTGCTCCAGCTGCTTGATCTCAGCCCTCTTTTTACTGATATCAACGATTTTTGAGCCCATTAGTTCCATCAGCTTGCACATATCTTCGCTGGCATATTTAATATTGTATTGGCGCTTCCTGACGCCTTCCGTATCAATCTCCGGCTTGATATCCAATCCTGTACACAGAAGCTCAAGAGATTTCTCCATTTCGCTGCAATGTGCTTCAATGGCTTCATTATCTTCCCGTATGAATGTAGACGGGCTGGTCATGCCAGTCTCATACTGATGAATAATAAAGCTATTGTCATATGCATCAGTTGCATCGAAATCAAAATGCAAATTCTCGCTCAGCACCAATTTGCCAAGAACCTCATGCATATCTTCAATTGAACCCACTATCTTAAGAAAAGTCATCTTTTGAATAGCCATTTGTTATATCACCTCTGCTTTATACTATGAATGAACCAAGTACTTCTTCAAATCTTCTTTTGGCAGTTTGTACCTTATCCCTTCTGTTATCGTGATTAAATCTTTAATAATGATTTCCAGCCTATAAAGATACAACAACACGAATCCTATGGTTCCCCGGTAGTTCCTTTCCTTTATTTTTATATAAATATAGAAGTCTATATTTCTTTCAATATCCGCTTCATTGTTTGATGTAAATACATGATACCGCAAATATTCATTTGACAGCTTCCGTATTTCATCCGTTGTTTTCGAATAGCATAATTTCTGCAGCCTTTCAAAGCTCAGCTTATAACCGCCTCTCAAACAATATATCAAAATCTGCTCCGGAGATATATTGTAGTATTTGCGCGCTCTGTAAATCCACTGTACATTAAGAAAATCTATTTTCAATCCGATGATTTCATTGACTGTACGTTGATCCTCAGCATTCAGCTTTAGTGAATTCTGCAGTAATGTTCTATAAAGCAGCGACTGGAGCTTCATCTCCATATGAAACTCCATTTTTATCACATCCGTAAATGTCATTGTTTTTATAAAGTTATAGTAGGGAGTATTTTTGAGGCAATCCATAAACTGTGCAATATTTCTTGATGCTGCTAGTTTTTCATAATTCAGTGAAGAATACTGTTCCGAATGGATATAATTTCTCTCTATACCGTTTGAAGATTCGCCTTTAGCCATTTTTCTCAGGATCATAATTAAATCGGAAATCTCATATTCCATAAGAATACCCTGTAGAAAGTCTTTGTAAGGTCCCGAAAAATAGTGAAGCAAATTCTCTATTTCTGTAACGCGGTACCTTTTGAGCAGGGTTTCCAGATCATCTCTGTGGAGCGCATGTCCCTTCGAATCGGAGAGAATATTTCTTAAGTTATATTTGCTCCTGAGAAACTCTGTTACTTGCTCAACAGTGTTACATTCCAGCATTTTGTCAAGCTTATTTCTGTCAAAAATATTTCTTTTTTTTGATGCTATCTTCGTATCTACTGCTTCATAAGCCATATAAGGATTCACACACGAACCTCCCTTCCTCAATGTAACCAGCAAAAGAGCCTATAAAGTTGGGGGACTGTGATGTTGTTCAAACAACTCCCCCATAATTTTCTGGATTATATCTTTTTCCGCACTTTGATAGTATTTTTCAATCTGCCCGGATATCTTCTTTATTTCGTCCTCCTGAACCTGGTATTCAGCTTTTGTTTTTCCCACGGTCTGGTGATATATGATTTTTGCTTTTTCATTTGCAGCACTCAATTTCTTATCACGATATCTTTTTATCTCGTTTTCAAGTCTTTGCTTCTCATTAGCTAAAATTTTACGATTCTTTTGCTCATTTTCGAATGCTACTGCATCAATCCGCGAAATCTGTTCAATAATTTCCTTCACACTCAATACCTCCTGCTATAACGTACCCTAAACAACTATACAAGCAACGTATCCATAATCATCCAGCTTGGCAATTTCCCGCCAAATGTAAAAGACCCCCATATTATGGAAGCCCAAATAGCAGTTTTCTACCACTTGCATACTTTCAACCTTGCATTTTATCTCCACTATTCATTTCCCCGCAAAACAAAACGCCCAAGTAAACAGGAAAAATCCGCCTACCAACTTAAAGCAAATTTATGCGATACTACCAATATTAGTACAATTAAATCAATAAGTCAATATAGGCAAATAAATTTTACATTCTGCAGTTCCATAAAAACAGCCGGGGCAGGAAGGTCTTGACCGGTCCAAACCAGTCCGGCCCACTGCTCCGGCAACTTATGAATTTATCGTTATAACACTACTATCCGTATATCGGTCCAAAAGCTTGACAAGCCCTGAAATCCGCACCCTCCAGATCAACAGTTCCAAATGCGCCCCAGGCTGACGGACGGAAAATTCTGTCCTCAGGAACATTGTGCATACATACCGGTATTCTCAGCATGGATGCCATTGTAATCAGATCTCCTCCGATATGTCCATAGCTGAATGCACCGTGGTTGGCTCCCCAGTTTGCCATGACTGAATAGACATCCTTAAATGCGCCTTTGCCTGTAAGGTTTGGTGCAAACCACGTCGTCGGCCAAGTAGGATCGGTCCTGTTCTCAATGGTAGTGGTAGCGTCAGGCAGCAGTTCGCCCGTATAACCTTCTGCAATTTGCAGCACAGGCCCGAGACCCTTTACCATATTCAGTCTCATCAGAGTAATCGGCATATCGCCCTTTGTCAGGAACTTCGAGGAATACCCGCCGCCTCTGAAGTAGCCCATATTTGCAGGTCTCCATGAGGTTGCATCCAGACACTTGCCCGCTTCTTCCGCCGTAATCTCCCAGAACGGTTTCATAGCCGGTTTGCCGTCAACGGTCTGATGACCTGCGCCATCCAGTGCCGCAGCACCGGAGTTAATCAGATGGATAACACCGTTAGCAGCATGACCCGTTGGTTTTTTCCCTGTGACACGTTCAATGGATTCAGGGCTCCAGTAGGTTCTGACATCGGCAAAAACCTGTGCAGTATTGGTTAACAGATGCCCGAAAAGCATAACTACTCCGTTCAGGCTGTCATTTTCCGTTGCTACAACAAAAGCTTCACGTATGCCGTTCCAGTCAAAGGATGAATTCAACATTGCCTCCATGAAGTCCCCATTGGGGAAGTGGTCTGTCCACTGACGCTGTCCCTGGAAACCGGATGCAATTGCGTTATGTCCCAATGCTTCTTCACCGAAACCCAATTCAGCCAGTCGTGGGTTACCGATCATCAAATCCTTTGCAATCAATGCCATTTTGACAACGGTTTCCCAATGCTTGTCCTTTTCCTGTCTGCTTGCCTGAAGCTCCGGGCTATTCAGGTCTTCACCCTCTTTGCAGTTTTCCTTGGCCCATTTCAATGCTTTTTCGTATTCTTCCTTGTCATAGATTCCTTCGTCCATTCTCCGGACAAATTCAGACATGTCAATATATTCGTTCCTCATGCCGAGATAATCCTGGAAGAAGTCCGAATTCACAATGGAGCCTGCGATACCCATTGATACGCTTCCCATTGAAAGGTAAGACTTACCGCGCATCGTCGCAACTGCAAGACCGGCCTTTGTAAACTTCAGAATTTTGCTCTTTACGTCCTCCGGTATTTCCGTATCACCTGCGTCCTGAACATCTCTTCCGTAGATACCGAATGCCGGCAGCCCTTTCTGGTTATGCGCAGCCAATACCGCGGCCAGATAAACAGCTCCCGGGCGCTCTGTCCCGTTAAAGCCCCAAACGGCCTTTGGAATCAATGGATCCATATCCATGGTCTCAGAACCATAACACCAGCAGGGGGATACTGTAAGTGAAACGCCGACTCCTTCTCTGGCAAACTTCTCAGCACACATTGCAGCTTCTGCTACACCACCGATACAGGTATCAGCTA
Organism: Bacillota bacterium; assembly: GCA_023435925.1. Taxonomy (GTDB): domain Bacteria; phylum Bacillota; class Clostridia; order Acetivibrionales; family DTU013; genus JAEZLF01. Next base: position 57,925 of record JAEZLF010000135.1, on the reverse strand, counting down.
TAACACATTCAACCGGAGAACCGTCCGGATGTCTGAGGTTTTCAGAAATAAGACGTGCTGCTGCTTTTGCCATGTTCATTGTCTGATCTTCCAGTGATTCTCTTACACCTCTGCGCCTGCCGTCAATTGCCGGTCTTATTCCTACTTTAGGCAATGTACCATGAAGTCTTTTCCTTTCCTTGGTCACTTTTAAACTGCTTAGATCTGCCATAAAAAATTCCCTCCCTCATTGAGACATTGCAGTCTCCATTGTTTTATATACTAAGATGCAAACGTTTGCATCAATAGTGACTTACCTTGCTTAGTCTATCCTGCTTTTTTATTTATAATCAGACTTGAGGCTGGTCTTCAGCCTTATGATCTGCGGAAACGGCATCTTTTCACCATGGATGCGTGCCAAAAGTATTTGCGCTGCTCTACTGCCTATTTCCAGCATGGGCTGGGCAACTCTGACACTGCTGAATCCCAGAATCCCCGAGAATTCCAAGTCGTCAAACGCCGCAATGGACGCCCTTTTCGTTATCGGTTCTCCACGTTCCAGCAAGTATTTCATTGCTCCTATATGCATATAGTAATTTGAAATAAATACATAATCAGGAGGATCTACCATCTCCATAAGCTCGCCCATGATCCGGTAACCGCTGTCTATATGATAATCACCAAACCGGACAATATCCTCTTCCAGAGGAATACAGTAATCCGACAATGCTCTGCGGTACCCCTCAAAACGCTCTCCGGCTGAAGTTAGCCTGATATCGCCTCCAATAAATCCAATACGTCTTTGACCGCTATTGATCAAGTATTCCACTGCAGAATAGCTTCCATTGATGTTATCCACAAGAACCGCATCCGCCTCAAAGTGCTCCACAAGTCTGTCAACCAATACTACCGGCAAGCCTGCTGCACTGATTTGACTGTAATGCTCTCCCTCAGAACTGGCCGGTATAATAATCATTCCGTCCACACATTTTTGAGAAAGCAGACTGATACGATCGTTCTCATCTTCAACACATTCATTGGAATTACATATAATCATGCTATACCCATGTTTACGGAATTCGTCTTCTGCACCTTTTGCAATGCTCATAAAAACATCATTCGAGAGCTCAGGAGATATAAACCCCACTGTCATGGTCTTATTGGTTTTCAGGCTTCTGGCGATATTGTTAACCTGATACCCCAGCTCCTTCATGCACTTGAGGACTTTATTCCTGGTTTCGTCACTAATCCGTCCATCATTGTTTACTACTCTTGATACGGTTGATGGGGATACTCCGGCTACCTTTGCCACATCTTTTATCGTAACGGACATTTTGCACTCCTATTCAATGCACACGATTGCACTAATGTAATATTCTACGTGCGTATAAAAGAATCCTTCTTTAAAATACATTATTTTGAGATAAATATTTATATCTATAATCCTTAATCCGCATAGTCAATTCGCTCCGCTCCGGGTTTCAGGCGGATACTGAACTCCACCCGACCAAGGAAGTTAATGAATTCGTCTTCCATCATCGCTGACCTGTAGAGGTCAGCGATGATGGAAGATACAGATAAATTCGAATACCAGGTCCGAATTGAATGATATGCCCCGGTCGCTTTCAGACATGAGAAACGGCAGTTATTGATCCGATTCACGGCGCAGCTTTATCAGCTTTACAAAATCAGCTTAATAAGATCGCCGTATCCCTGTTCCTCCATTTTATCAAGGGGAATAAATCTCAGTGCCGCGCTGTTGATACAAAACCGCAGCCCTCCCTTGTCTTTTGGTCCGTCGTCAAATACATGTCCAAGGTGAGAATCGCCGAAACGGCTTCGCAGCTCTGTGCGTATCATGCCATGGCTTTCATCGGTATTCTCCAGTATCGCTTCTTCGTCGACAGGTCTGGTGAAGCTTGGCCAGCCACAACCGGAATCAAATTTGTCCTTCGATGTAAAAAGCGGCTCTCCGGTTACTATATCGACGTAAATGCCCGGAGCATGGTGATTCCAGAATTCATTGCTGAAAGGCGGCTCTGTACCATTTTGCTGTGTAACTTTATACTGAATCTGTGTAAGTGACTCTTTAAGCTGCTTGTCATCAGGCTTTTTATAGACAACCGGAGCTGTCAAGGAATGGATTTCCCCGACAAGCTCCGGTTTTGATGAAAGATCGATATGACAATAACCTCCGGGATTTTTGCTCAGATAGTCCTGATGATACTCCTCAGCAGGATAATAATTTTCCAGCGGCAATATCTCTGTAGCAACTGGTTCCTGATATTTGCCCTGGATCTTTTCCACTACAGCTCTGATACTGGCAAGATCCTCGGTGTCGTCATAATAAATTCCGGTTCTGTATTGAGTTCCGGTATCATTTCCCTGTTTGTTTATGCTGATTGGGTCGATGATGTGGAAATAGTATTCCAGCAATGTCTGAAGGCTTATCTTGTGTGGATTATAGCTTACTTCCACCGTTTCAGCGTGGCCTGTTTGATTGATATCGTGGTAAGATGGATTTGCAGTTTTCCCATTGGCATAGCCAACATTGGTTTTCAAAACTCCCGGTATTTGAGCAAAATATGCCTCAACTCCCCAGAAACAACCTCCTGCAAGCCATATTTTTTTCACTTCACTTTGTATATTTCCATTTTTATTCATGATCCTGTTCCTCCCATGTGAAGCAATCTGTCTTAGTACTATTAGTTATAGTATTACCAACAAATTGTTACATAGCATCATGAATTCGTTCCCTCATATATTTTTTTGCATCACGGTAGGAAATATAATGAATCTCTGAAGTATATCAACTGCCCCACCTCTGACACTCGCAAAATATTTTCTCATATTCTCCGATCCTATTAACCTTTTTCTCCGATCTCCCGCCGTCAAACTCACAGTTTAGCCAAATATCCACAAGATTTTTCGCAAGCTCCAGCCCTATTATTCGAGCCCCCATACACATAATCTGTGCATTGTTGCTTCGCCGTGCACGCTCTGCAGAATATGAATCATGACAAACTGCTGCCCGGATACCCGGGACTTTGTTGGCAGAGATCGCCATACCAATCCCTGTCCCACATAAAAGGATTCCACGTTCAAAGCCATCCTGCATAATCGCTTGAGCAGCCTTTACCGCAATATCCGGATATAATGTCGGAGTTTTGTCATAAACGCCAATATCAAAGACCTCAATCCCTTTGTTTTTAAGATGCGTATAAATAGACTCCTTCAGATCGATTGCAGCCTCATCACAGCCAATCACGATTTTCACAGGCACTCTACCTCCTTATGTCAATTTAGGGCAAACAAATCATTTTATGAAAGCCATTCAACTTCTATGTCCAGCATTTTACAAATCATCTCAATGTCTTTGCCCCAATCGCCATATATAGCATGACAATGGTTGGCATCAAATTTATCCAGAAATACCTTGTGATCAAACGGCAGCTTTGCAAATACGTGTGGCCATTCCTCTGTAGTTTCCGCCATTTTCTCCCGCGGAAGCTCAACAAATTCAGCGGGTATAATGGTCATTCGATATTTGCCTTCTGTACGATTTAAGCGCGCTATGGTTGCTTTTCCAGGCCGTGTCATTAAGTTAACATGTGCACCGCCGCCTGCATAAATTTCGAGGCAAGGATACAATGTTACATTTTTCAGATTTTCCTTCGGATCATCCGAGCAGCCTGCATACCATGTAGACTGAGAACCGCAATTACAAAATACCATGACATTGTACTCCTTGTCGTAATGACGGACATCCATAAATACTACCGGCCCCCCGGATAGCATCTTTAATATCTGCATTGTAAGCGCTGCGTCCGAATCGGCTTCACATGCCATAACAACAGGTTCTTTGGGTCCATCCCAATCGTAAGGGTCATTGCAAAAAGCTGCCGACAAGCATTGTGTGCAATGATGGCGGCTCATTTCATAGTGACATTTTACACCGATGAAATCATAGTTATGCTGTGCAATAATTCGTTTCGTCGCCTCGTAATGACGGATCTGTTTCTTTAAGCTTTCCGGCTTCAGACGGTCTCCATCAAATCGGATATCTCCAACATTGTCCAGCAGCCACTGGTATGCCTTTTCGACTTGCTCCTCAGAGATGTCGGCAGCAATACGCAATATCTCGCTCTGGTCGAGATGATCAACATCGATTCCAAACTTTTTCTGCCAGTCCTGCATACTGACAACAGCGCTATACATACCAAGGCTGCGGCCGCCGATCAGACCATATTTTTGCCCTTGTAAGCCGCTCGCGACCATTGCACAGCGCGAAAATTTCAAATATTCATTTAATACATCCGGTTCATTTATATCGCCGCTGGCACGAAAATGTTCAATTCCCAGATGATGCAGCGCCCCTCCGGCTGCTAGCATTGATACCATACCCGGCCACTCCTGGTTCAGATTTGCAGCTAACAAAAACGGCCCTTTTCCAAACTGTGCCGCAATCGCAGAAAAATTCGGGAATGCAAACACACCATAAGAAAAGATTGTTCCATCTACATTCTGGCTGGCAAGGTACTGCGCTTGGGATTTCGCTGTTTCTGCCGAACATACCAATGTTCTTCCGGTAACGATATCCACCTGACCACTATCTTTCAATGCTTGTACAATCGCATCCATTTGCTTTTGTACAATATCTTTTAATTGTTCATGTACTTCAGGATCACCGTCCGAAAATCCCAAAACACCGATTTTAGGTCTTCTTATCATTTTCAACCCTCCATTAATATTTGGTTTAATTCACCTGCAATTACAGTAAGCACAATACAACAGGAGGCCGCGCCGGCATCCAGTACTCCACGTGATCTCTCGCCCAGACGGCTGGCTCTTCCGATCTTCGCAACCATATCACGTGTTGAATCCCTTCCTGTCTCTGCAGCCTGTTTCATGAGGCGTAAACAATCACTAAAGTCTTTTCCCACGCTAATTGCTTCCCGGTACGCTTTCACAGCAGGTACCAGCACATCCATAAGGGTTTTATCCCCTGGCCGAGCAGGACTGATTGCTTCAACTTCTCTTTGGGCAGCAAGGAGCATCTCGCCAAAAGTCTCTTTGCTAACACCATCCATCGTGTCAACACCTGACATACCTAAGAATAAACTCCCATATAACGGCCCCATTGACCCCCCGATATCATCCAGCAGAGTCAAACCCAGTGTTTCGAAAGCTTTTTCAAAGCTGTCCTCTGTGAGTCTTTTTCCTGCCATCTCAAAGCCCTTACTCATATTAACGCCATGATCTCCATCGCCAATCAGCCCATCTACCTGACTTAGATAATCACGATTGGTGACGATGGCACGAATCAATGCTTGTACCACACGTTTTCCTTTATTAGCCGGTATTACCATGGTTTCACCGCCTTTTTATCTGTGTAATTCCCATGCTTTCACATTCAGTATCCAGAAGTGTTTTTAGCTCATCGTCAAGTTTCATCAGTGTAAGTGTTACACCCATCATATCCAATGAAGTAAAATAATTGCCAACATAATTCCGATAGATCCGGATATCTTTCTGCGCCAGAATTTCATCTATTTCCTGATATAAAATGAATAACTCCATGAGCGAGGTAGCGCCAAGACCGGATACAATGACCGCTACCTCTTCTCCTCCCGCCAGCGGATAATCCGGTATAATGGTATCTGTCATTATTTTAGCTATCTCTGCTGCAGTCCCGATCGGAAGCACTTGAATACCAGGTTCGCCATGGTGTCCAATACCAACCTCCATCGTCCCCTGTTCAATTGAAAAGTGGGGTTTGCCAACTGCGGGTATAGTACATGGCGAGAGTCCTATACCCATGCTCCGGCAATTATCAATCGCTTTTTGGGATACTCTGATAACCTCATCCAGGCTTCCACCCATAGAAGCTTTAGCTCCGCCGATCTTCCACATCATAATTTCGCCCGCAACGCCGCGGCGCTTTTCTCGTTCATCTTTAGGTGCAGAGGCAACATCATCGTTTGCAATAACGCATTTCACTTCTATCCCATCATTAGCTGCACGTTTCATCGCCATCTTTACATTCATGTTGTCTCCTGCATAATTTCCATACAGGCAAGCAACGCCCTTGCCGCCGTCCGCTGCCCGGAAGGCTTCATAAAAAGCTTTGGCAGTTGGAGATGAAAAAATCTCACCAACAGCAACGGCATCGACCAGGTTTTCTCCGATATAACCAATAAACGCGGGCTTATGTCCGGAGCCGCCTCCGGTTACAATTCCGACCTTTCCGGTTATGGGTGCATTCCTTCTTTTAACAACACGGCCGTTTTCCGAAATGCTGACAATATCGTTACGGCTCTTCAGAAACCCTTTTAGCATATCCTCTACTACCATGTCCGGGTCGTTAATTATTCTTTGCATCGTTACCTCCTATTTTCAATAGTATGCTTTATACAGTACGATTTTCTGCTGTTACGGCAGCTTATAAATTAAAATCTCACTCACGTTAAGCGGAAGCAAAACCTTATGCGCGCGCCATGTTAACAGAAGATTACCGTCCTGATAGCTCTCTTGCGGAAGGTCAAACTCAAATATCGGATTGTTTTTATTCTCCTTATCCCGGTCTATGTATTCGTGAATCAGAGAATCTCCTGCATACATATTAAAATAAAGACGTTCAAACTCGTTCGGTACCGAAAATAGAGGATATGTTACACGAACACGGTAACAGGCACCCGGAGCTAATCCCTCAAACCTTACCTTCAGTGGTGTTCCATACAATACGCGGGCACATTTGAGCCACGATACAGCCATCGGGTATTCATCATACCAGCCCCGCATGCGATGAAAGTGCCTTCCGATCACACCAGGCCATATGCACACGACAGGCGTTCGCAAAAATGATGGATCCTGCTCCCATGTATAGTCTCTTATAACATGCTGCCGGAAACTGTCCAGATCACCAAGACAAGCATAGAAGCCGCCTTCCCCCGGGTCATTACGTTTCAACAGCCAATTGATATAGGATAACTTCTCCTGTTCATTTTCAAGCTTCAGAATCCGTTTGAAATGCTGTGTATACCATTGATAATCATTGAGCGGAAAATCAAGCGAGTCCAGATAAGCTCCACGTCTCCATGACTGACCTCCGTGCCTGGCCGTGGTGAGCTGTATATGGCAATTCGGAGTTTCGAAAAGCTCATCCGCCAATTTTTGCATTTTATGGCGCAGGTCCTCCCGAATCGGTTCCTCAAATGTATTAAGCAGTATCCTCTTTGCCTTATAAACCGCACAGTCCGCACCAACTTCCGCAGCCCTTCCAAGTTCATCTATGGCAAGTCTTTCCATTTCCGTGTCATAAATAAAGCGTACTTTTGTCTGATAATCACTGACTGCTCTCAGCAGTGCCATTTTAAACCGATAATTGTCACGTGTTGACTGGCATACCTTTTTCTCTAACTCAATAAAACGTTCGTATACCTGATCAATATTTGCATTATTCGTAATTTCCCCCTTCCAGTTATCCTCTAATGCAAGCAGAAGACCTGAAAGCTCTTTTACAATATCCGGATCGATAAACAGTCTTACGTAATCCTCCAGGGTCTCACGAACATCCATGCCAAAGCAAAAATCCTGATCTCCCCAAATCATTTTATTGACATCATCGTTCAAACCTTCGCTATAAGTGATAGATCCGATCGTGTAGGGTTCATATAAATTATGTATCTGCTTCATTGCATTCGGACGCGCATTGTATCCCTCGCGACCAAGAGTAGCCGCCAGGGGATAGTCCCAATCAGGCATTTCAAACATACTGCTTGAGCTGTGTGTAATATCAGGATAATTGCGGATACGTCCCTTATACAGTTGAGGAATGCGATCATAAAGCTCTTGCAGTGTTTCGGGTATCCATGGTGCCAGACTGACACCATATAACCAGTCCGGCTGTTTATCCAATTCCCCATAGAATTCCTGATGCCATTTATCCTCTTCCGGTTCAAAACATACGGGCGCTACCCATACCCTGGCATCCGGATGATACTTGTGAAGGATTTTCATGCTGTCACCCGTAACCTTGAAAAAATCTACGGGGTTCAATTCTCCCGGGTCACCGGCAGGTACAAGTACACCATTGAGGTAAGGGATCGCAGAAAATATTTTTTCTCGCTCATCCAGTTCCTCCTGATATTTGACCGGGTCGGAATAATCATCTCCAACATTCGGATACCATAGCCATACATCCATGCCGTAGGAATGGATGATATGCGCAAGTTTAATCATCATCTCAAAGGGGTCTCGTTTAAAATGCTGTGAAAATAAGTTATCATCGGTGCGGGGCGGCAAGAGCTCTATGGCGTTTGAACCGAACAGCGCTAAATCCCTGATATATCGGTCAAAATCCTCCACGTCCCATGCCGGTAAAGTATTGTTCTTATCACGGTAAGCCAGCTGATGCCCGCGAAGGGGAAATGATGGCGTGACGGAGATACATGAAAAATCATCCGGGAGCTCCACTCTGCCATTTTTTAAGGTGAGTTTTCTCAAGACACGCGCCATTCCGTACAAACAACCTCGTTCGTCTGCACCGGCAATGATTATTTGTGTGCCGGCATTATGGGATAAATAAACGCAGAAACCCTCGTCACCCGGGTGTGGCAAGCCGGAAAGATTGATAGACCACCCGGGATACTGTCTGTCTAATGTATGAAACGTACTGAATAGGATATAGCTTCCGTTTACCGGCAGCACAGATGCCGTTGTAACGGGTAGCTTCACATCAGCACGCAGCAGGACCTCTTCCACAAACATCTCAGTGACTCGCTTTTCAAAATCGCTTGCATGTATAGGCAACAGTACATTTATTTTAGATAAGTCAATCATCATTACACTCCTCCATATTCAGGTTTTTCCTATCCTGGCAGTACAGCCAGCGACTCTATTTCAGATATGCTTCTTCCAGTTCATATAGTTCAGTAAGTAATTTCATGCCTTCTTCCTGTGTGAGATCCAACTGTGGTTCACGCATATGACCCGCTCTGATATTGCGATGCTCAAGCGCTGTCTTAAAATAAGCCATGTTACTTCCATTGCGAAGAGCACTGATAAATCGGTTGGCTATTTTTTGCTGCCGCATCGATTCTTCAATATCTCCTGCAAGCCATGCTTTATACAATGCGACAAACGGTTCCGGATATACTCCAGAAATGCCTGATACAACACCGTCGCACCCCATGGATAATGTTGGTAAGAATAATCGGTCACAGCCGTGCAATACCGAGAAACCGCCACCGTTTATATTTAAATACTCCAGAGTGCGAATCATGTCAGCATAACTATATTTAATACCCACAACATTGGGGCATTCCGTTATAATCTTTTCTATGCTGCCGGTTTGTAAATCATTTGCCGCACATTGAGGAATATTATATAAATAAACAGGAAAGCTTTGTGAAACACTGTTAGATACAGATATGTAAAAGCGCTCCATTTCTCGAGAATCAACCCCCAAATATATGGGAGTGACCACACCAACCCCGTCAGCTCCAATACTCTCCGCATGCTTCATCAATAATATCGTTTCATCCTGCCGCAATCCGCCGCAATGTATATAAACTGTTACACGGCCTGCAGCCTGTTTTATAACCGCTTCTGCAACCAGCATGCGCTCTTGCACACTTAATCTTATCATCTCACCCGTTGTGCCAAGCGGGTATAAGCAATTGACTCCCTTGGCGACCAAAAACTCAGCTAAGGCACAAACCGCTTCCAGATCAACCCTTCCGCTGCTGTCGATCGGAGTGACCATCGCTGTTGTTACTCCATATAATTTTCTCATTTTTCTACCTCGTTTAAGTAAAGTTTTCAAACCGGAATACAGCGCGTATTACTGCGATTTAAGCATTTCTTATTGTTTTTTGATAATATTGCGTTAATAAAGAAGATCACTCATGTTGATACAGTATTGAAATGTATCATATTTTGCAATGATACATTCCCCTGTATTTTGATTTGTTTTAATCCTTCAATTTCATTTTTTTATTCCAGTATAAAGTATTTCAATCAGCTTCCAGCTCTATCAGGACATCCTCTGCTTAGGATTTGCTATCAGGAATTATACTTTCTGTCTGTTTTCCTGAGGGAGCTTCTTGTTATGAGTCGGACGGGAATAATTTGATGCTCATCGGAAAAATTATTATCTTCAATTTTCCTCAGAAGCAGCATCGAAGCTTGCTTCCCTATAATTGCATAATCCTGGCGGATCGTGACAAAAGGCAAGGTAACCGGTTCGCTGTCAAGATCGTCGAATCCCGCAATGATAAATAAATCCAGCCGGTCAAGTTCCCTGTCTTTTATCACGTTCATAATACGGTAAGCAAATGTATCGTTGCATGTAAAGATTGCCGTTTTGTGCCCTTTGCGCAAGGACTCCTCGAGGCGGTCGCAAGCGTTATTGATCTCAGGAATACCTTTCAGACCGCTTTCCAAAATTGCAATATTGTTTTTTGAAACATTGCTCTCGGACATAGCTCTCATAAATCCGTCTATGCGATCCCGCTCAGACGTCAGAAACATCGTGTCGTGGAAAATAAGTATGAATTGCTCGCATCCATTCTCAACCAAATATTTACCTATTTCATACCCGCCCGAGTAATTATCCGAAACGACATAACTGGATGGTACGCTAAGCGGATAACGGTCCAAATATACAATCGGATATTGTTCACGAAACAGTTCACGGTGGAGCGGCATGGTTTCCAATGGAGAAGCCGGATACAAAATAATTCCGCTGACCGTATGCTTGAGGTTTTCAATGATCTGCCTCTCATTTTCCGGATCATTGTTGGAGTTTTTTATCAGTAGACTGTATCCGGAACGGCTGAACTGATCCTCGATGCTTTCAATCAGATTGATCTCACGACCCTGTCCTTTGAAAGAGATGACCAGCGCAACAAGCTTCATGACATCCTCTGTCTGAAAATCCTTTTCCATCACAAAAGACCCACTGCCCTGCACGCGTTTGATAAAATGATCCTTTTCCAGCTTGTTCAAAGCGTTCACCACAGTGATCCTGCTTACATGGAACTGCTCTTCTATTTCAGATTCCGTAGGAAGTCTGTCTCCCGGCTTAAGCGCATCCGATTTGATCAGGCCCAGAAAATAATTGTACACTACCATATACTTCAAGTTCTTACTCATTTTTTCACCCACACCCAATTTATGTCCCAATTTTCCCGGGATTAATATAAAATACTAGGGAAAACTTGCTTTTCGACCAATAAACATATAACAAATCTATGTCCTTTATTCTATAGCATTTCGCAAACAATTACAACCGTTTACATCTTTTATATTTTAAACCGTCCCTGCAGACAGTCATTCAGATTGCCCCCCACCAGTATACGGAACCATCCGGGTTCGACCCTCCATACCATGTCTTTGCCAAGTGTTGAAAGCGCCTCATCCCCAAGCTTGAACCGAATTATTTTAGACTGGTGCGGCTTCAGGGTAATTTTTTCAAAGCACTTCAGATCGGCAGCGCCCTTTACTGTACTGGAATATTCATCTATTACATAAAGCTGGACAGTTTCCATCCCCTCCACATCACTAATATTTTCCACACACACCTGCACCGATACTTCTCTGTTCTCAGTATAGTCCTCCGCTTGTATAACAAGGTCAGAATACCTGAATGAAGCATAACTCAGGCCATCACCAAAGCTGAAAAGTGGTTTTGCATCGCCATCAACATAGCCCTTTCCACGAATTTCCGGTCTATTGTAATATACAGGAAGCTGTCCGACACTGCGCGGAAAGCTGATTGGCAGCTTACCCGACGGACAGCACTGTCCCAAAAGCGTTTGAGCAATCGCTTTTGCGCCAAACTCCCCCGGATACCAGCTTTCGACAATGGCTGCTGTATTTTCATTTTCCCATGTAAGTGTCAGAGGTCTTCCATTCATCAATACAAGGACTACCGGTTTTCCTGTCGAACATACCGCTTTCAAAAGCTCCAGCTGTCTCCCCGGCAGCGAAAGCTCTCTTCGGTCGCGGGACTCGCCGCACACATCTCCGGACTCTCCGCATACAAGAATGGCTACATCACTTTCCGATGCTATTTTGACCGCCCGGTCGATTTGCTGATAGTTACTCGCCCATCCCAGACGAATGATCTCGCCTCCACCCTTTTTCTTGAAATACTCAATTTTTACCCTGTAAGCTTCTCCTGCACGGAACCGATACATGCGGCTGCCTGATGCGGCTGACATTTCATCGCCACATTCCGATATCAGTTCCTCATTGATCCATAGACGGGCCCGGTCCATGCTGGATATGCCTACTAAGCACTCCTTATCCTGTCTGAGAATGATATTGCCCGTCCAGCGGACTGCAAATTCATTGCCATTAATGGCACCACCAGGAACCTTCATGATAAAGTTAAAATCAATCTGCTCGTCTATACGGATCAGGTCGGGTTCTCCTCGCATCTCCATATCATTGTAATACTCGCCTTTCAATCCTTTTGCTCCAAGGTCCGGTGAGAAAAGCGCATTGCTCCTTATTGCCTCCATTTGGCCTTCAATGACCTCAACACCCTTTTCCGCCACAAGGGTAACCGATGGAGGCAATAAAGCAGACAGTTCCTCATACACGGTGGCAATATGGTTCCCAAATGTCTCCGCACTGTAATCTCCCAGCTTTGTATCCATGGCATTTGGTCCGATAAGTGCGATTTTTCTGACTTTTTGCGTATCCAGCGGCAGTATTCCATCATTTTTTAACAGGCAGATGCATTCACGTGCCACCTGTAAGGCAATATCAAGATGCTCCTGGCATCTTGTCAGTTTCCCGGCAAGTTCTGTATCAACAAATGGATTTTCAAATAACCCCAGCATAAATTTTACATACAGCACTGATCCCGCAGCCCGGTCTATCTCTGCTTCGTCAAGTTCTCCGGCCTGTACCATCTGTATGAGCTTATGCTGAAAATCGGCGTTCGGATAATCATAGAATTGCATATCAACTCCGGACGATATCGCCTGCCAGATGGCATCGGTGTGCGTGTCGGCAGTTTTATGCACAGTATGTAGCCTTTGGATCGCACCAAGGTCGGAACATACGAACCCCTTGAAATCCCATTCCTTTCTAAGAACATCCTTGAGAAGCCATTCACTGGACGCACATGGAATACCGTCTATGGAATGGTATGCACACATAACGGAAAGAGCTCCCCCCTCAACGATCGCTTTTCGGAACACGGGGAGATAGTCTCTGCGAATTTCCCTCTCGCCAATTGAAACCGGTCCGCAGTTCAAACCTCCATCCGATTTTGAATGAACGGCAAAATGCTTTGGCTCTGCTACGATACTTGTATCTGACGCCAGCGATTCTCCCTGCATTCCCCGGACAATGTTCAAACCCATTTCCCCCGCCAGGTATGTATCTTCTCCAAAGGTCTCCTCTGTCCTGCCCCATCTTGGGTCCCTTGATATTTCCAGTACCGGGGCAAAGCTTAAGTGGATGCCCTTCGAGCGTATTTCAGACGCAATAGCTTTTCCCACCTTTTCTGCCAGCTTCCGGTTAAACGTGGATGCCAGCGCAATCATCTGGGGGAATATGGTGTTTCCCGGGCTGCTTAAGCCGTGTAGCGCCTCCTCCGAAATAAGGACCGGGATTCCAAGACGGGTATGTTCTCTGCAGTATCTCTGTATTTCATTCGGTACGGACGAATCAAGGGGATATAAGTCATGAATGCATCCGATTCCTTCCTCCCCAATGATTTCCTTCAGCTTATCCCACCGGACACGACTATCTTTTGAGCACTTATGCGTAACCGGATCCATCTTATCCGTAAAATGTGATCCATTATACATATCCATCTGCCGCACCTTTTCCAGAAGCGTCATCCTGCTCAGAAGATCCTTTACTCTTTCCCCAACCGGCACCTCAGGATCCCAATAGGGATATGCCACAGCATTACGATCCATCATTTTTTCCTCCTAACCAATCCTTTGTCTGCTTCGTTATAACGCATCGGTTCAAAGAAAATTTTTCGGTTATAGAAAAATTTTCTTACTGCTGCTGCGTTTCAACGAGGCTGGTCGCAAGCATCGGGCGGGAGATATGCTCGCCGCCTGAAAACCAAATCGGTACCCGCTACTTATAGAAGCGGGGGGACATCTTTCGCCTCGTTATTTAGGATTATATAATAAATCCTCCATTGGTTTACCGCTCCGGTCCACCAGTCTGAAGCTAAACCCAAGCTCCCGGCCACTGTAGGGTTTCGGATGGTTCTGGGCTACCTTGATGAGTATCAGATTTTCTCCTTCCTTAAGCCGGATCGGGTTTTGTAAGACCTGTCTGTATACAATGGAACTTGAAGAAAACACAAGCTCTTTATTCACCCACAGCATAAGAGAGTTGTCCCCCGAACATTCGATATACGCCTCCCTCTCATTATCCGAAAGCACAGTACATCTGGCGTAAGACACGGGCCGGGGACCTTCCTCGACCTTGTTCCGCCAGCAGTACACATATCCCATACTATTAAATTCGTCTTCATACCTCCGATTCCAGAACATCCGGCTTTCCGCCTCATAAAACGGAAGCTCCTGATCTTCTTCTACCGGCGTTACGGTATTGATACCGGCCTTGTTTTCAAAATCCCCCATTAACTGAAAGCGTGTTGCAAATCCGCTTCCATAACTAAAGGGGATTTGCATAATTTTTTCTCTTCCTGAGCATATCAGCTTCAGATGAAATTCACTATGAAAGCGAACCGGCAAGCAGTCGGAAACAGGACGCAAGACAGCATGCAAGACACAAAAATCATTTAATACCGCTTCTTTCACCTTCATCCGGCCTTCCCAACCCTGTGGTATTTTAACGGAGGCAGATGCTTTCTGAGTGGCATTCCCATGCCCGACAATGGTGAGGTAAACATTTAAAATCCCATTACCCGTTAAATCACTATCAACAAAAATTTCGGGATTATCCTCAGAAGGAATGGAAGACAGTTCAACTGAGTACTTCCTGTTCTCGGGAACAATCCCCGGCACATGATGGAGGACCTCTGTCGATATCTTCCCTTCGCTGTCCATTTCAATACGGGTAAGTACATACTCCCCGTTTTCATACGAATAACTCACCCCATCATCCTCGTAAAGTAAAAATGCGCCTTTTTCCCCTGGATATGCTTTCAACAAGATCTCACAGGGCACCTCCATGGAATTCTGCACAGGGTGATTGACCGTGGGAATGATACTCCCTGCCTTAACAAAAAGTGGTATTCTCTCAAGAGGGGCCGGAACCGTTATAAATCGGCCGCCTCCATATGCGACACCCTCCCAAAAATCATACCATAATCCCTCCGGCAGATACAGTCTGCGACTTCTCTCACCATGCTCCACAACCGGTGCGACAAGAATCGATGGTCCAAACATATACTGATCTGTCTGCGCACATGCTGTATCATCATCGGGAAAATCCAGCGCCATAGCCCGGAGCACCGGCCTTCCATCCAGAGTAGCCTGGCGGATGCAGCTGTAAATATAAGGCATAAGCCGATACCGCAGACGGATAGTTTCGGAAATAATCCTCTCCGCTTCTTCTCCGAAAGACCACGGCTCATTATCTGCACGAGTGCCATGTGTACGGAATAATGTACAAAAAACACCCCACTGCATCCAGCGTATATAAAGCTCGGATGAAAAGTTACCGAGAGTCATAAAACCTCCGATGTCAGTACACCAGTAAAGCTGTCCTGACAAAGCGACACCTTGTCCGATAACCACCTGATCCCGAAGCACCTCCCAGCTTGCTTCAATATCATTGGACCAGTGTGCAGTCCCATATCGCTGAATTCCGGCAGAAAGGCCACGGGAGAGTATAAAGACCCGCTCGGAAAAATCCCTTCGCTGTCCTTCATATAGAGCACGACTCCACAGCAAGGCGTACTGGTTGTGTGCCCTGTCACGCCCCCCAATGAAATAGCCTGTCTGAGGATGGTCATCCTCCGGCTCACTCATATCTGTCCAATAAGCCCTTATACCTGTTCTGTAAAGCGGCGCAGCTTCATTGTTCCACCAGTGCTCCGATGCCTCGGGATTTGTGAAATCATATGTCGGACGGTAATTTTCCGGAACACGGCTTAAATAGCCTTTTTTCAGCATCGACGGATATTTCATCGACTGGCGGTCAATAAACGGATGCTGCGCCTGCATCACTCGTATACCGAGCTCAGCAAGCTCTTTTATTCCCTTTTCCGGCTCCGGCCAAAATTCATTATCCCATGAAAGATCGCCAAACTCTTTGAACCAGAGCCAGTCGATGACCAGACAATCCAGAGGTATTCCCTTTTCGCGGTATCGTTTTGCGATCATCATCAACTCCTGCATGCTGCGATAACGGTTTTTGCTCTGAATCAGTCCAAATGCCCAGCGAGGCAGTAGAATAGCATGGCCTGTCAGCTCGCAATATTTACTCTGGATGTCGTCAAGCTGCTCCATACATAAGAAAAACAAATCCAGCCCATCATGATCGTGAATCACAGATATCTCATCCGGATGACTTTCTGGATTTTTTTGATTATACGGCCACGGATCCGGATTTGGATCCTCTCCGTCGGGACCTGTCCTGAGCTCTGGAGCTTCAGGCGTATATGCCCGTCCAACCGCAAAGCGGGCAGGAAGATATGAATTCAGAAATAAACCGTATCCGGCGCTGGAACTGTAGAACGGAATACCGTTATTCCCGCTGCGTCGCCTGCGATCAGTACGATTCCACATCCGGCGCTCATTGTCTCTATGGTCAAGCCTGGCCATAGGATCCTGTCCAAGGCCATAGATACGCTCATCCGATCCGTAATGCATACGGAAGATCGTCACGCCTGTTTCCGTCTCCAGCGCCCTTTCAGCAGCGCTCTTAAACAACTCCCGTCCATCCTTCGTCTGAACGCGGATGGAAAAATTCGAGATTCCAATTCTCGCTGTAATGCTCTCTGAATAAAGGAGCAGTTCGCCCTCTCCCTCATAAAATCGCACTGCAACGGGTTCGGGCTGCGAATCGAGAATCGATATGTCGCAGGCGGACCCGTCAGACCGTTTGGTGCATTGCAGGCGTAAAACCCTTTCATCTGTGAAATACAGACGGATATTCAATGATTGCGTACGCATTTGAAGTCTGTTATCTATGAACTCCCATTCGCAGATCCTATTATTCATCTTCTCCTCCTCATGTATTTTTCCAGTTACACTCCGGCACTCAGTAAAACGTAAGCTTAAAGGTCTTGATTTCATAAGGTCTCATGTCAAAGGAAAGCGTATTTTCCGTCCAATAAGCATTGAACTGTTCCTCTTCGATCAAATTACATTCCGATGCAGAACTCAAAGGCCACTCAAATTTTATAGTTGCCCGGCAGTGTCTGTTCCAGTTCTCATGTACCCTGATAATCATTTCACTGCCATCCTCACTCATTTTTATGGAGTCTACAAAAATTCCATGCTGATCAATACGCAAAAAGCTGGACGACAGCCCTCCGCTTCCACTGCCCTCTTCCCTGAGAACGGCTCGCATCGGATCGTTCAGGTCTGCTGCCATTTGCTCTGTACCACCCTGCTGCCATCCCTGGGTATGAGGGAAAATTGAATATGTAAAGTGATGATTCTCCTGATCGGTATTGGGATTAGGGTAAATTCCGCTTTTGAGCAAGGTAAGACGCATGTCCCCGTCCCTTATGTCATACCCGTATTTACAATCGTTCATAAGACTCACCCCATAGTCAAATTCCGATATGTCCGCCCACCGGTGCGCGCAGACCTCGTACTGAGCAAACTCCCAGCTTGTGTTCACATGCGTCGGTCTGGTAATATTCCCAAACTGGATATCATAGGTTGCATGATCGGCGTTAAGGTCAACCGGGAAAAGTACTTTAAGCAAAATCTGCGACTGTTTCCAGTTAATATCCGTAACAAAATCAATACGCGGCACGTTATGATAGAGGTAGATTCTTTGCTCAATTATGGAATCAAGGAACCGCCTTTTCAGATATACTCCCGAACGCACCGGCCCCATCTCGCAAACTTCGAACTCCGCAACGTCATCGATCTCCCACATCTTATCCGTGTAAAATATTTCAATATTCCAGTTATCGCCGCTTCGGGGCCTATCTTCAAACGCCTGTATCACATTCCCGTAGCTACCCGGACGAAGCACCTCACGTTCCGCTGTTTTATCGAAAATACTTGCAAGAAACCCGCGATTATCGAAAGTAATCCGATAAAAATCATTTTCCAACAGGTGGCTATTCGCAACAAATGATTTATTATTTTCCTCCCCCAGCGCTCTTTGCAGTTCGAATACCTGGTATCCGACAGACGGAATCTGCGGTACCCAGCTAATACATTTTCCGGCAATACTGTCTCTCTGGCATGCCAAAATGTTTCCCGTTCTGGTATCAACCAGACTAACCGTGTCCCATCCCTCCGGCAGGGTGAAGCTAACAATGCCGGAACGTTCAAAACCCTGGTTGTTAAACACAACAAGTGAAGGCTTTTCTATGGATATGCGGGAGCTGATGTCTGAAAGCGAGGTTTCAACAAGGCGCTCCACTGTCTGTTCCACATCCTCGTATTCCCGCTTCGTCACGTCATATACCTGGGCTATAGAGGTTCCGGGGAGAATATCATGGAACTGATTAAGCAGCACAGTCTTCCAGGCACGTTCAAGCTCGCTCCGCGGGTACGCCGCATTATATGAGTTGATTGCCCCGAACATCTCCGCCCACATCAGAAGCGTTTCACATCTGCGATTTGCTCGTTTATTCCTCGCCATCGAAGTATACGTACCCTGATGATATTCGAGATAAAGCTCTCCTCGCCATTTAGGTGCGTCAGGATAGCTTCTTATTTTCTCTTCAAGCCCCGTGAAGAAATCAAGCACCGATCCCTGACGTGTCTTTGGACATCCGGGAAGTCCCCGGCTCATCCTTCTTAGGTTTTCCAGCATCTCAACTGTCGGCCCGCCGCCGCCGTCGCCATACCCATAAGAAACCAAAATATCTTTATTAATATCCTTGTTCTGGTATTGTTCCCAGCCTCCCATAATAGCCTTTGGACATGCTAAACCATTATAAGTGCTGAAAAATGGGCGTTTTGAATCCGGATCCTTTGTCACAATCAAATGCGTCAACACCCGGCTTCCGTCAATGCCTTCCCAATAGAAGGTATCGTTTGGTAAACGATTAAACTGATTCCAATTGATTTTTGTTGTCATGAAATAGTCAATTCCGCACTTTTTAAATATCTGAGGAAGTGATGCGTTATAGCCGAAAACATCCGGCAACCATGCTACACGGCTGCGCACGCCGAATTCCTGCATGAAGAAGCGGACGCCGTAAAGAATCTGGCGAACCAACGACTCACCGGAGGGAACATTGCAATCAGCCTCTACCCACATGGCTCCTTCTGCTTCCCAGCGTCCCTGACGGACTTTTTCCTTAATTCTCAGGTACAGCTCCGGGTTGTCTTCCTTTACAAACTCATAAAGCTGCGGTTGACTGGACATAAACCGGTATTCCGGATACTCGTCCATATATTTAAGTACCGTTGCGAAACTTCGAACCGCCTTCTGCCGTGTCTGTGCAACCGTCCACAACCATGCAACATCAATATGCGTATGCCCGGTACAGACCGCTTCCGTCAAATCCCAGCCGCCCAGCCGCTGATATAATTCTTCTTCCAGCATCTGCTTCGCCTTCCGCAGCGAACGGTAAAATTCCTCACTGCGGGGGCAGCGGAAATCCAGATGATTACAAGCTCTATCCAGGGCCGCCATCATGTCACACCGCTGCGGGTCATTGTCCTGCAGAAGCTGCGCCACCTCAAGAGGAACCGAAAGACTATAGTACATATCCTGAATTTCCCTATCGATTGCCAAAAGACGAAGTGTCAGCAGGCAAGGTTCTTCCCTCATCCCACTGTATGCCTGTAAATCAATACAGAAGCGCCGACCTGGTTCAGCACATTCGGTCAGCAGACATTCCGTATGATGAACATCCATACCCTGTGTTGGAACCCCATCTACGAATATTAAGAATTGCGGATTGGTGGCGTCCCACCCTGTTCGTGAAGTAAGAACCTGAAGGCAAACCGGCTTTCCTTTGAATTTGTCCGGTATGAGCACCGAGGTCCTGAACCAAGCATGACAATCCCGACCACCCCAGTATTGGCCTGGAGCGAACACCACCCATTCCTGTCCGTCGTTTTCCGCATGGGTCGGATCCAAATAACAACCATGCTTAAATACAACCTCACATTGAAAATTATCATCAACAAATAATAATTCCTTTAGATCTTTACAGGTTCGATTAATTTTCTCAAAAATATTCTGCAATTGAATACCACCTTTAAAAGCAATTTTCCACATCCGGTCATATTGATTCAAAGCTTTTAACCCATCAAACATCCTTCTATCTGACGAGCGGGGGCAAGCTCTTTTTCTGCTTCCAGCTTTCATGAATGGTCTGGAGAACTCCAATCACTCTTTTACCGTCCTGTGCTGTCACGCCAAGTGCGTCACCATAAAACATGTGTCCGGCAATATTTTGATAATAAGACAGACCCGCCACAGGACTTGTATATGCCTTCATTCTGGTTTCCTGACGTATTCCCTTGACATTGCTGACCAGAATGATCAATTCCCCGCCTACCGGAATCTCTATGCTGCCTTTTGTTCCGAGTATTCGCCATTTTGGTCTTTTGCAGGCAGAGATGTTTGATACTTCGAGATTGGCCGTTGCTCCGTTTTCAAAACGGAGCCATGCACTGCCGTAGTCTGCGTTCCCCACGGAATGCCACACTCTTTTTTGCATATCGCCCAAAATCTGCTCAATGGGAGAATCAACAAGATTCAGGATCCAATCAACAAAATGCGATCCAAAATCATACATGATTCCACCGCTGATATCAGGGTCAGAACGCCAGGAATGTCCCGGATGGTTAAACCCCCCCGTGGATCCTTCTATATGGAATATATCTCCGATCAGTCCCTGACGAATGATTTCCTTTATTGTAAGATAGTCGGAATCCCAGCGCCGATTATGAAAAATACTAAGCATCAGGTTTTTCTCTTCAGCTAATTCTATCATCTTGTCTGCTTCGTCGAGGTTAAGACAGAACGGCTTTTCGCATATGACATGCTTGCCCGCCAAAAGACATTTCATAGACAGCGGGGCGTGCAGGTGGTGAGGCAGAATATTTACGATTACGTCGACTTCCTTCATTTTAAGCATATCATCCAAATCGGTATAATATCCTTCAAGTCCGGGAAGCTCCTGCCGCGCTGCCTGAATCCTTAATGGATCATTATCGCACACCGCTACTGTCCTGAGTCCAGACACACTGTCGATCCACTGGGAGTGGAGCAGTCCCATCCGGAATTCTCCGCCATACCCCAGGATACCAAAGTTAAGCTGTTTTTTCGTTGTGTGAAAGCCGCACCCGAAAGCTGCGAGACGAAGCACCAGTTTGACGAATGAAGCTGATTTCCATGTCGATTCCGACAGTCCTGCTCCCAGATATATGCAAAGGCCCTGTTCTCTTGCAACGGTAAAAACCGTAGGATACCGTTTCATCCTCCAGCAGCTCTCATAAAGTGTTTCTATACCTTCTGTATTTTTATCAAGATTTATCAGATAGTTGGAATCATTTAAAGACATTCCCGGGAGATTACCTGTCAATTCCTCCCTCCCATTGGATATCCATTCCATGACCCCTGCATCGTCAACCTTGTATATATCCGCATTCACACCTGCAACATCACATATGATGTTCAAGGAACGGTTGCAGCAAATCAAAACCCCTCCCTTTTCAACCCATTGAGTAAAATCCATCTTTTGCTTATCTGTCAACTCAACATTTTGGCCAAAAGAGTTGAGAAGGATCACGTCAACATCAGCATCCATGCTGTTTCCAAAACTAGATAGGTCCGCAGTCCTGCATGTAAATCTCCCATCACGTCGTATGGCCGACTGCAGTGAAGCGGCACTGTTTGAAGCATTTTTATCATTATTCGGTTGAACTAAAAGCACTTTATACATTCAAATTTACCGTTTATTCCCTTTCATTATTTTTCCTCCATCCGCCTCAGGTAGCTCATGCTGATGGATATGCTATCCATGGGGTCACGCAGACATGCGTCCTGTTCGACCATACTGTAAAGTGTTCCGCATTCTTCTGCCGCATGAAGGAAAGATGGTATATCCAGACATCCTTCGCCTAATTCGCTGTAGATTTTCTCTCCCTGATGAATGCTCAAATCCTTAAGATGAATAAGAGGCAACCTTCCTGCATACTTTTTAAGATAGGATACGGTATCTACACCGGAATAGGCCACCCAATATGTATCTATCTCAGCCTGCACCAGCGCAGGATCAGTATTTTCAAAAATAATATCAAGCCCGTATTGCCCGTCAAAGCTTGTGAATTCCCGGGCATGATTGTGATATAGAAGCTGAAGACCAAATTGTTTGGCAGTCTCTCCCTGACGGTTAAGCAGTTCTGCAGCACGTAAATATTCGTCACGGGTAAAGCTTTTACCGCAAGGGCATACGCAGAATCGCACTCCAAGCTCGGCATCCTTTTCATAAGTATACCTGAGATCCTTCTCCAAGTTTTCAAATCCGATGCTATGATTACTCGGAGCCTCAAGCCCAAGCTCCTCAACTGCTTTCTTCAGTTCTTTGGGATCAACACCGCCGAAACCGGCAAACTCTACTGCACGGTATCCCATATCAGCAACCTTTTCAAGCGTTTTTCTCCAATTCTGCGCCATTGCCTCTCTTATTGTAAAAAGCGCCAATCCATACCTTTGCATCATAATTCCTCCATATCTGTTTTCTAATTAGAATTTACCGATAATATAGCAGATGAGCACGTGCATCACCCCTTGAGCGAACCTATCATTACACCCTTAACGAAATATTTCTGTAAAAATGGATAAGAACACATGATAGGAAGCATCGTTACCATGATGGTGGCATGTTTTACCTGTTCAAGGATTGCTTGATTCTTGATACTATCCGTATACAGATCCGGCCGCATTTCAGCTTCGATATTTATGCCAGTAATTAGTACGCGTCTGAGATACAGTGACAGAGGAAATTTATCCTGGTCCACCAGATATATCAGCGGTCCGAAGAAATTATTCCAGTGCGCCACGCCGCTATAAAGCACCAAAACAGCCATAATTGCTTTTGACAAGGGGAGAACAATTTTCAGATAGATCATGAATTCCCCAGCCCCGTCAATTTTTGCGGCATCTGTCAACTCCTGAGGTATCGTGTTGGTAAAAAATACTCTAGCTATAACAAGATTCCATACACTTACCGCACCTGGAAGAATAATTGCCCATCTGGTGTTGTACAGACCGAGTTGATTGACCAAGAGGTAAGTAGGAACGAGACCTCCGCTAAAAAACATGGTAATTGCAAAATAGATCATGATCCAGTTGCGCTGTGAATAATATTTCCTTGATAAAGGATAAGCTGCCAGTGTTACAATAATTACATTAATGAATGTCCCTATTCCAGTGTACCAAAGCGTGTTAAAATAAGCCATCAGGATCTTCACATCCGAAAAAACCAGGCTGTATGCGTCAAGTGAAAACCCTACAGGCCACAGGTATATCGACTGACGAATAATTGCGTTGATATCACTGATTGATACACTCGCAATATAAACAAAGGGATATAGTGTGATTAACCCTAGCAGACAGAGAAAAATGACATTGAATATATCAAAAATACTACCGATCTTCGACTCTCGCCTATGCATCCTCTTCCTCCTTTACCAAAGTGAAACATCTGTTATTTTTTTGCTTAACACATTAGCCGAATATACTAAAATAAAGTTGATGACATTGTTAAACAGTCCGACAGCGACACCGAAGCTAAATTCTCCTCCTATCAAGGATCTGCGATAAACATATGTTGATATGATATCCGATACATCATAGATAGACGGCGAGTACATGAGCACCACCTTGTCAAATCCAACGTTCATCAGTCCTCCGATGGACAAAATAAGCATAATCACCGCAGTCGGCATAATCCCCGGAAGGGTGATGTTTAATACCTTTTGAAACCGATTCGCCCCGTCAATTGTGGCAGCTTCATATAGCTCAGCGGGAATTGCGGAAAGAGCAGCTATATAAATGATTGAATTCCAACCAAAACCTTGCCATATGCCTGTGACAACATATAAAAACCTGAACCATTCCGCTTGTCTCAAAAAATCCACAGGCTCTCCGCCTAATTTTGTAATAAGAACATTGACAATTCCATGTGCCGGCGAAAGAAAGGTATACATAATACCAACCACGATAACTACTGAGACAAAGTGCGGAAAGTAACTTACCGTTTGAAGTATTTTTTTTAGCTTTAAATTCTTTAATTCATTAAGCAGCAGAGCAAAGCATATCGGAATCGGAAAACTGAATACAATCGTATAAAGGCTCAATAAGATCGTGTTTTTCATGATCCTGCCGAAATAGAAAGAACTGAAAAAAGATTGAAAATGCTTAATTCCAACCCATTCACTGCCGAAAATACCAAGATCATAGGAAAAGTCTTTGAATGCAAGCGTAACCCCATAAATCGGAAAGTAATGAAAAATCAATACAAACAGGATGGCCGGTAAAACCATTAGATGGAGTGGCATTTCGCTCTTCAGGCTCTTTTTTAGTTTTTGAAACCGGCCATTTAAATAATCTGGCCGTGATTGTTTTGTGTAAACCATCTTTACCTCCAAAGTCATTACCGTTTAGCTATACTGAAGGGATATAAATCAAAGATGCCGGACGAAGCCAGGAACCAGAATATCTGTCCTCATCCGGCATCCGTTTCCTAGATACCAGTTAGGCAGACAACTTTAGTTAACCATGTCATAACCTTGCTGATATATCTCCAGAACCCGTGAAAGTCCAAGCTGGTTTATCCTGTCAACATATTCATCCCACTTGTCGTCAATAGAGATTGAACCATTACAGAACTTTACCCACATTTCATCTTTATAAGTGCCTATTTCGGTTAGAAGAGTGGTTAATTCCTTACCAGATTCAATAGAGGGAATAGCCGGGTAGAAAGGTTCAACAAGATATTTACTGTTGGCCAAAATCTGCTGGATCGAATTATCCCCCAGACTAAGTCCTGCTCTCTTAAAGCCTGCCTCAACAATTTTGTTGTCATTGTACAGCTCAACATATTCTCTTCCCCACCATGTTCCATCTGCGCGAGGTCTATTTGTACTTAAATCAGAATCAAGAAGTACCAGCTCATCTCCGTTAATCTCATACGTCTCGCCCTCAATACCGCAATTATTAAGAAGGATACCTTCTTCGCTGTAATGGACCCAATCCAACCACTTGTATGCAATTTCCGGGTTTTTGCAGGCGCTGGTAATTGCCAGAGCATTATTCCGTCTGACTGTAGGTTCTTTGATGATTCGAGCCTGATTAAGGCTGACATTCTCTGCTTTAAGAGCCGGAACAACTGCCCATCTTGCGTCGGGCTGGTTGATTTTCATGGAGTGTTGAGGATTGTTCCATTCAATAATGTTCATCGGCCATCCCCTGGGGATAAGGCCAACCTTTCCGCTGGCTACTCTTGCGTCATGCTCCGGATAGGTCACACTAGTATAGTCGGGAGGAAGAACGCCCGCTTCTACAACCTTGCGGAACCACTTCAGATATTCTTTTGCCTCCGGCAGCACCCATTCGTATGTAATCTTTCCGTCACGGGCAGACCAGCCTGAGCCTGTACACAAACCAATTCCAAATGCAGAAGCCAGTTGGTTGTACTCAAACATGTTGCCGCTCGGATTTGCACAATGAATTCCGTAGGTGTCATTTTCACCATTTTTGTCGGGGTCGTTCTTCGTAAAGGCAATGGCAACATCAAGGAACTCATCCAGCGTGGTGGGCATAGCCATACCCAGGTTATCCAACCAATCCTGCCTGATCATCTGCGCCGCATATGCATACTGAGTTGCATCGATTTTATGGAATCCGGCAATACTTCCGTCCGGCAAAGTCACAGCTGTACGAACTACAGGATTTTCCTCCATAATACGGCGATAGCCCATTCCATATTTTTCTATGTATTCATTAAGAGGAATAATCGTCTTGTTGTCCAGTGCCTGAGCCAGAAATGTACCTTCCTGTCCGCCTTTTAACCTTATGATATCAGGCAGATCCTGCCGGGAGGCAAGTCTTAGGTTCAGTACATCGTTATACTCACTATTAGGTATAAGCTCCCACTTGATTTTCACGCCGGTCTTTTTCTCCGCCTCGATAATACTCAACGCTTTACCATCGCCAAAGCTTGCGCCTGCCGATTGCGTGTCTGCATTCATAAAAACGAGCGTAACCGGTTCATCCACCAGTGGAAGATTATATCCGCCAGCGACTTCATCTTCAGTTGAATCTTTTGGAGTGTCCGCAGTTGTGTTTTGCGATGTTGGCTGTTCTGTTTGAACCGGTGTCTCTGCTTTTGGAGCACAAGCACCAAACGACATAACGATCATGAGCAAAGCCATAAAAAATAGTGTGAACCTTTTAATTCTCATTTCTTGACCTCCTACTCAATTTTTTAATGAATCTTTCTGAATTGTTCCACCAGGTTATATTCTTTTGGCTTTCAACCACCTCCCGGATTACTATCAAGTGGGGTTCGAAACTCCTCCCCTGTCCGCGAATATCTGTACAGATACCATTTGAATTGAGTATGACTAGTCTTGCCATAAACTTACTATAACACGCTATAGCTTCTTAGTGTAACTTTAATACAAATTTATTCTACTTGCATTTCTGTCTCCTGTCAACACATCTTTTGTATTATTGTTATATTATTTTTTATAGACTGGTTTTGCAGCAGACCATAAGATAATATACCAAACACCATGCTTATCCAGAATACTCACTATACCCTTACTCGAATAATCTCCGTATGAATTTGTTCATATTACCTGCAAAAGTCAGGTAAATCAGGCTGCTTATTTTAATCAGGAATTTCGATTCTCCTTGATATATATAGACTCTTTTGGAAAAGGTAAAACTGTAATTAAGTATATTATTGACATGCTATATTAAATGAGATATAGTATATTTATAATATAACTATAATACAAATTTACTTTTTATGCATCTTAAAAAAGGAGATAAAACATGGACAAAACCATCATCAGCACCTATCTTAAAAAGCTGCATGGAAAATCGCAGGAGCATATTTGCCCCATATCAGGCTGGCAATACCAGATCGCAGAGTATATTCAACCCGGCCGTTATGAATATAAAGGCGACTGGCAACCGGTGACAGGCCGGGAGCTTTTACCTTTGGGGCAAACGATCTTCATGCGCACTTCTTTTTACTTTCCCGATAATCTGAAGACAACCGGAGAGCAAAGAGATTATTTGTTCATCCGTATTCCAAATCTGGAGGGATATCTACGCATAAACGGTGAGGTCTACCACGGCCTGGACCGCAACCGTGAGCAAATCCCGATCCATTCCGACTGGATCGGCTCAGAGGTACAGCTTGAGCTTGAACTGTTTTCCAGAGAAACGAAGTCCCGGACTGGTGAACAGCCCTATTTTGCCTATTCGCAGATTGTACGCGTAGATAAACGTATTGAAGCATTTTATTATGATCTCTTGCTGGCGTCAGAAACACTACAGTTGGATGAAACAATTGTCAACCGTTTTTCAGGAAATCTGGAAGCAGCACAGCGTGCGATTAACGCAGCTCCAACCGGCAGCCTTAAACCGCGCATCATGCAGGCCGTCGACGCATCTCTGCGCAACCTCGACTTATCTGTCTGTGGTGAAGATTTTGTCCGTTCCGTGCAGAATTCTTCGGAGATCCTGGCTAAAGCCTTAGCATCAATCAATGATGGCGAGCTAAAAGGAAAGATTTCCCTTATCGGACATACGCATATTGATGTGGCATGGTTGTGGCAGCTAAAGGACACCGTGCGCAAATGCGGTCACTCTTTTTCCAATGTGCTTCGACTGATGGAGGAGTATCCCGAATTCACCTTTACATGCAGCCAGCCCCAGCTTTATGCCTATACGAAAAAGTACTACCCTGAGCTGTATGAGCAAATCAAAGCCCGTGTGGCCTCCGGAAGCTGGGAACTGGTCGGACCCATGTGGGTAGAATCAGATTGTAATGTGATCTCCGGCGAGTCGCTGATCCGGCAATTTATACATGGACATCAGTTTTTTCTGGAGGAGTTCGGCAAAAGCAGCGATATCTGCTGGCTGCCCGATACCTTCGGTTTTCAGCCAAACATGCCTCAAATCCTTAAGAAAAGCGGAATAAAGAGCTTCTTTAGCTACAAGCTCCATTGGCAAGCCCGCAACCGTTTCCCGTACGGGTCTTTCCGCTGGCGTGGGATAGACGGTTCCGAAGTTATCGCCTCTATACCAGAGTTGTACAGCGGATATAACGGTAAACCAACCCCGGCACAGCTGCGTTACGTGCAGGACGAAAATCTGCAGAAGGAAACTCTGGATGATGTAATTTTTACATACGGCTGGGGCGACGGTGGCGGAGGGCCGACTCGCGAGATGGTCGAATATATACGCAGGATGACAGAGTATCCTTCACTGCCCAGCTGTAAACTTTCAAAAGCTGCGGAATTCTTTAGCGATCTTGAAAAGAAATACGACCTGTTACCCGTATGGTATGGAGAATTATACCTGGAAACCCATCGGGGAACATATACTACACATGGTCACGAAAAGAGAGCAAACCGCAAGAGTGAGAATCTTCTACAAATGGCTGAAAAACTTTCCGTTATGGCACGTTCCGCAGGCTATATCCCAGATGCCAAGGTATTGAATGACGCATGGGAAAAGCTTTTGCTGCTGCAGTTCCATGATATTCTGCCCGGTAGTTCCATACGGCAGGTTTATGAAGATGCCACCCAGATGTATGAAACAATTATTGCTTCCGGAAATCAGGCACTGGAGCAGGCAGCAAGCTTCATCTCCGGCGATGGGGATATCGCTGGTCCGCAAAAAGTAGTCGTCTTGAATTCCCTGTCCTGGGAAAGAAGCAGCAGCATCCAGCTCCGGCTTCCCCGGATTAACGGTATGTCGCCCCGTGTTCTGGATTCCGATGGCAGACAGACACCCTCCCATATCGTATCGGTCAGCGAAAATGAAGTAGATCTGCGTTTTGTCGCAGAACACGTCCCTTCACTCGGCTTGCGTATATATGACATCGTATATGCCAGTGAACAAATGATTTCTTCCGACACACAAGAGGCGGCGTCCATACGGTCTGATGAAAACGGGATACATGTTGAAAATGCAAAATATTGTATGCATGTTTCTCTCGATGGACGAATCGATACGCTTTATGATAAACGGGCCGGAAGACAGGTTCTTTCCAAGCTGGGCAACGAGTTCAAGCTTTATCTGGATGGTCCGCAGGATGAAGACGCATGGAACCTCTATGCAGAATACAGAGCTCGCGAATTCGTCCCTCAGTGGCAAAACAAACTGGAAGTCGAGGAAAACAATCCTCTTCGAACAGTCATTCATCTGTGTAAGCAAACAGAACGCATAAAAATCGACCAGCGAATCATTCTGGATAACAGTAACGATCGGATAGATTTTTCAACAACCATTGACTGGCAAGAACGCAATAAACTGCTTAAGGTCGGTTTCCCACTGGCTGTGCTTACCCCATATATGGTTTGCGACACAGGGTTTGGCTCGTATTGCCGCCCAACAGTGGCCAATACTCCGTTTGATAAGCAAAAGTTTGAGTTTGTTGCACATAAATGGATTGATCTATCAGAGGGCGATTACGGCATATCATTGCTGAATGATTGCAAATACGGTCATAGTATTCAAGATAACTGTGTCGAGATTTCATTACTGCGTTCAACCTCTTCACCGGATGAAACAGCCGATTTGGGATATCATGAGATTAACTATTCTTTGGTCCCACATGCCGGAGACTGGCGTGACGCTCTTACCGCCCGTGAGGGACATGATTTCAATAATCCTCTCATGGCCTTTACCGGACACTATACGACCCCTCGACTTCCGGACGGTTTCTCACTCATGAGTACAGATAATCAGAACATCATCATTGACACTGTCAAAGATGCATGGGACGGGAATGGAATTATTGTGCGGCTGTATGAGGCAAACGGCAATAGCGGAACCGCTGAAGTAACGCTCAATGTGCCCGCTGATTGTATTGTGGAAACAGATCTAATGGAGCGGTCAATAGGAGATCAGACAGCCGGAGCAGCCTTCTCCTTCCCATTTGGGCCATATGAAATCAAAAGCTTCCGCATTATCAGTAAAAGCTTATAAATTGAGGAGCTTCTTGTTTTCTGACATATATATCCGTCTGACATTTAGTTACATAGAAACCACCGTTCTTACGAACGATGGTTTCTCTTTTTTGAGTGCCGTTATCTCCAATTTACCACCATGCGCATCACGATTAGCGGGAAACAGCAAAATGGTCACTTCTTATTGCAAATTCCGTCATTTTTCTGTGTGCCAACAAAACGAATAAATGCTATAATAAGAAGAAGAAATATCCCCCTTTGGCATTTTTTATTTTGAAAAAATACCTATATGACACGAGTGCTATTGGAACCGATAGTAAAAACATTCATGGAGGTTTTTTATGGAAAATTCTTATTCAGGCAGAGAATTGGCCCAGAGAGCTGCCGCATCTGCAATGGAACGACATTCGGCTTATATGGACAAGTACTGCTATGAGCTGGGCCTGATTCTTAAAGCCCTTGAAGGTGTCTGGCGTTTAACAGCTGACAGCAAAATATTCGAGTACATAAAAACAAGCATGGACAGGTTTCTTGATGAGGACGGCCATATCAAAGGGTATGACATGGGAGAAATGAACCTGGACTACATTAATCCTGCCAAAATATTTTTATTGCTATATAAGGAAACAGGCAATGCAAAATATAAAAAGGCCGCAGATATACTTCGCCTGCAGATAGAAAAACAACCACGGACTCACAGCGGCGGTTTCTGGCATAAACGCATCTATCCCCATCAGATGTGGCTTGACGGCGTGTATATGAGCTCACCCTTCTACTCTGAATATGCAGCTATGTTTCATGAACCGGATGCTTTTGATACAATAGCACATCAGGCCTTACTTCTGTGGGAGCATGCCAGGGATCAACATACAGGGCTTTTGTATCATGCATGGGATGAGAGCAGGGGTATGAAATGGGCGGACGATGTAACAGGCTGCTCTCCGAATTTCTGGGGCAGGTCTATTGGGTGGTATTTTATGGCTCTGACAGACACACTTGATTATTTTCCGGCTGAGCACGCCAAACGGCAGGACATCATACATATCATAAAGAGTCTTTCTATGTCCATACTGGCTGTTCAGGACGAAGAATCCGGTGTCTGGTATCAGGTACTTGATAAGAAGAATGAAAAGGGTAACTACAAGGAAGCCTCTGCATCTTGTATGTTTGTCTACTCCCTTGCAAAAGCTATCCGAATGGGGTACATTGATAAATCTTTCATACCCGGCGTTGAAAAAGGCTTCTTGGGAATTCTGAAACATCTGACACAAAAAGATGAGCAGGGTTATATTAACCTCAGTAATGTATGCAGCGTGGCAGGGCTCGGGGGATATCCCTATCGTGACGGGTCTGTTGAATACTATGTCAATGAACCGGTCGCAACGAACGATTACAAGGGCTATGGTCCATTTATACTGGCCTGTACCGAGATGGAGCTGCTGAGTGAAATGCAGAAATAATCATTAAGAATAACTTGATAGTCAATTTGCATCGCTCCGGGAGTCAGGTGAAGATTGAACTCCACCTGACCAAGGAAGTTCATTATTTCGTCTTCATTCATCGCCGACCTGCAGAGGCCAGCGTCTTCTGAAGACACAGATATAGGAGACACCAATGAATACAGTGAGTTCGATTTTTGATATTACGGCGTTTGGAGCCGATCCGGCGGGCAAGCTTGTTTCCACTAATGCTATTGCGGCCGCTTTTAGGGAGTGTAAAAATATAGGAGGCGGTACCGTTTTTATTCCCTCCGGCACCTTCCTTACCGGCGCGATTCACATGGAAAGCAATACAACACTTTATATTTCACCCGGGGCAAAGCTGCTGTTTGTGAAGGATTCTCATGCATATCCACTGTTAACCACACGATGGGAGGGTTCGGAGAGAATGGCACATTCACCCTGCATATACGGAAAGGGTCTTGAAAATGTAACCATTACCGGACAGGGTGTATTGGATGGACAGGGTGACTACTGGTGGAATCTTCTCCAAACCGGCAAGCTGGAATTCCCCAGGCCTCGTTTTATCGGTCTGGAGGACTGCAGGCGGGTTGTTATTGAAGGAATCAAGCTGATGAATTCCCCTTCATGGACAATCAATCCGGTATGCTGTGAAAATATTACAATAGAAAAAGTAACTATTCAAAATCCTGCAGATTCACCCAATACCGATGGAATCAATCCGGATTCCTGTAAATATGTCCGGATATCCAACTGCTATGTAGATGTAGGGGATGACTGCATTACATTGAAATCCGGTACTGAATTCAACAGTAAACGTATCAGCTGCGAAGGAGTTACTGTTATTAACTGCACGCTTGTTCATGGTCATGGTGGTGTCGTCATCGGCAGCGAAATGAGCGGCGGCATCCGAAATGTCGTTATATCCAACTGCATTTTCGAAGGCACAGACAGAGGCGTCCGGATAAAAACCAGAAGAGGCCGCGGAGGATTCATCGAAGATGTGCGCATTTCGAATCTTGTCATGAAAAGGGTTATGTGTCCCCTGGTCATCAACGAGTTCTATTTCTGTGGTGAAGGCGGCAAGGAAAAGCATGTGTGGGATAAGGAGCCGAAGCCAGTCAATGACACCACTCCGTTTATCAGAAGGATTTATGTGAGTAATATATCCGCTGTGGATGCAACTGCAGCCGCAGGTTTTATCTACGGCCTTCCTGAGGCACCGATTGAAGATGTCCATTTCAGTGATATCTCCGTATACATGACAAAGGATGGTGAGCCCGGAATACCCGCCATGATGACCGGTCTTAAGCCAATGAAGAACAAAGGCATCTACTGCTGCAACATAAAAGCGTCTACCTTTAACAGAGTCCTTATAAGGGGACAGGAAGGCGCTCCGTTTGAATTTGCAAATTCTGACGTCACAGTGGATGGCTCAATACTTCCCTGATTTCTTATACTCATTGGGTGTCATGCCAACTGTGTTTTTGAAAACCGTTGAGAAATATTGTACATTAAAATATCCGAGGTCTTCACATATCTCGTATATTTTTTTGTTGCTGTTTTTCAGCATTTCCTTTGCCAGATCCATTTTGGCATTTCTCACATATTCTACAAACTGCGTTCCCGTTTCCTCCTTAAAGAGCCTGCTAAAGTAAGAAGGATTCAGGTTCACCTTGTCAGCCACCTCACTTAACGAAAGATCCCTGCTGCAATTGTTTTTAATGTACTCAATTGCACTGCTGATGACATTACTCACTCTTACAGCCTTTTTCTCATTAACGGCCGCACACACTCTGATTACAAGATCGCGATACCAGAGATCGGCTTCTTCAAAGGTATCTTTTTTCAGCAGTTCATCATAGAGGTGAACCGATGTACCATACAGCTCTTCCGGCATGATATTCATCTCATAAATGGTTCTGAGCAAAACGGACAACAGCTGGCAGTATACCTGCTGTATATAATGATACGGTATGCCCTTGTAGTGAAGGATGCCGGACATGGTTTTATCGATCAGTTTGAATATCTCCTCGCTTTTACCTGTCCATAATATATTCTGGACATTCGTGAGAACCTCATTCATGTTGCTGAAAAGTCGGGTGTGGTTCCACTCCTTCAGCTCCACATAGTCAATATACATTACCGTGTTATTTCCATATACCAGCCGATAATTCAGCGCCTTCAGAGCCTCCTGATACGACAGCATGGAATCCTTCAGTGACGGATAGGTTCTGCCGACCCCGGCACTGGCAGATATGCCGGTTTCCCTCCTTAATACATTTTTAATTTCTTCCGCACAGACAGTAATATCCCGTATGGTGTCCGACAACGGCTCTACCGTATTGTAAATTGTCACCACTTCATTATCATGGCTTTGAAATATTACTTTTTTATAACATTTGGGCAAAAGCTCCTTAATCATTTGCGTTATTTTCAGGTGAATGATCTGGGTGCCTTTCTCAGGTTCTTCCGCCATAAAGTCGCCCAAGCTGTCTATTTTAAACACAAATACACCAATTCCGGTATCACCAATGTCAATGCCGTAAGCATCCGATTGCTTCTTAAAATCATTGAATTGAATGGCTTTTCCATTGATCAGATTATTCAAGTAATGCTCACGGATGATAGGCAAATTCTCTCGATACTGCTCCTCAAGTCTATTTCTCTGATCCGTATCCTGCCTTCGTGCCAATATGCTGTCCCTGGCTTTTAATACCTCATCAACAATTTTCTGCTTTTTCAAAGGCTTTGTTATATAAGACAAGGCACCCAGTGAAATGGCTTCTTGAGCAAAGTCAAACTGCTCATATGCGCTAATGAGTATCGTTCTGATTTCCGGTCTTCTTTTATGGATTTCCCGTATCAGCTCCAATCCGCTCAATCCAGGCATTTTAATGTCGGTGATCACAATATCGACACAATGGCTTAGAGCCATATCAAGGGCATCTGCACCGTTAGTCGCGGTTCCGGTAATTTTTATCCCGTAGCTGTTCCAATCAATGCTGTCTTTTATTCCGTCGAGTATGATCTGCTCATCATCAGCAATCATCATCTTGATCATTTTTCACCCCCGCATTTGCCAGTGTTGTTGATGGAATGGTCACTGTGACAATGGTCCCTTCTGCTTGAACACTGGATATTTTAAGGCCATACCTCTTCCCGTAGAAAAGTTTGATTCTCTTATTGATATTCGTTAAGGCAAAATAGTCATCCGTCTGTGCTTGTTCGTTTTCAAAGTAATAATTAATTTCATTCAGCTTATCCGATCTGATACCCATACCGTCATCTTCAACACTTAGACATACGTTTTCCCTGCATTGATACCCTTTCACAATAATATGACATTTTTCAGATTTTGGCTCAATACCATGACATATTGCATTCTCAACCAGTGGTTGCAGCATAAAATTCAATATCTGCATATCCATCAGTTCATCCTCAAAATCAAAAGTGCATGTAAACCGGTCTTTAAATCGTATTTTTTGTATTTCGACATAGCTTTTCAGTTGATCGATTGTATCAGCAATGGAAATAAAATCACGGCCTACATTGAGGCTCTTTTTATAGTAATTTGAGACAGCATCCACAAGAGGTTCAAGCTCTTCATACCTTTCAAGCTGAATCAGCCAGTTCATATTGTCAAAAATATTATACAAGAAATGTGGGTTAACCTTCGATTGAAGAAGCTTTAGCTCGGCATCCTTTTGAAGTAGCTTCTGCTGGTACAGTTCACCGAAAAGGGACTTTATTTTCCCCGTCATATTGTTAAAGCTGGTGTACATAAAACCAAATTCATCTTTATCCCCATGCTTGATCGCTATGTCAAAATTTCCATTCTCCACCTCTTTCATGGATGATATCAGCTTGTTTACCTTTCTGAACACCTTTTCTGTCAGCAATACGATCAGAACCACAGCCGTTATGATGTTCATCATCAGGAAGAGTATTAATATGGAATCCCTCAGCTGGTTCATCTGTTGCATGGATGCACCGGCGGGAACGACTGTTATAAACTTCCACCCCGCATATTCTGAAGTGGAAAAAACAAGAATCTGCTGTTGCCTGCCTAAGCTGAAAATAATATCTCCGCTATCCTGTTCCGCTATTTCCGAAAGCTCTTCCAGTTTTTGAAGCAGTCCTTGATGTGATTCACTAAGAACGCTGATGATATGATGATTGTCTTTATCCATAATGATGTTGCTGGTATCCGAATCTCTCTTAATGATGTTTTTCATAACAAATTTGTCAAGGTTGATAACCAGTACACCTATTCTGATACCAGAATACAAATCATAATAAGGCCGGATCAATGAAATCTGTTCATAGTTTCTGTTTAACATAAAAGTTAGCTTTTTTCTGTATTCATCGGTAAGAATAAACTTCTCATTGCTTTTCTTCAGCTGCAAATAATAGTCTGCGATTTCATCGTCAAGTCCGTTTATTGTCCCATAGTCGGTTGTTATCAGCTTTTTGCTGTCATCGAGATATAAATCGATGGATGAAATGTTCCCCACTGAGTTATTTGCGATACTTTGCAGTATATTAACTATTTCCACGTCTGCAAGATAGTATTCGGGAGTGCCTTTCTCTTCTTGCACCAGTCCCTGCTGGATGGACATATTCCCCTGGATAATCACTGCAGTGTTCTCCAGGCTCTGCAAAATAATGTCGGAAAACTCTGAAGCCTTGGCTACACTTCCACTATTTTCCCTGATCATAATCTGCTCAATATTTGCTGAATAGAGTCTGTAGAATATGGTATTGAAGATAAGAAATACTGCAATAACAGCAATAAAAAAATAGATGATCATTTTCTTTTGGGTAGTAACCATTTCAAACTTTCTACCGATATTGCCCAGCTTCAGATTTTCAAGCATGAATGCGCTCCTCCGGACAAACTTGTATTGTACAAATGATCTTCTCTTCTCATATTACATCAATTTTCCCGCTTGCGAAAGATATTGCACGAAACAAAAATCCCAGGGGCACCGGGCCCCTGAGATTGAGTTTGAATTGTGCTCCTGCAGAAAGACTCTGATACTATTTGTTTAATTCTTTCAGCATTTCGTCACCCTTGATGCTCTTCCAGAATGCATTATATTCTGCATATCCGGCATCAATGGATATTGCGCCTGTGATAATTTTTGCAGAAATTTCTTCGGTCTTTTTCTTATATGCAGGCTGATTCTTGTCATAAAGATCTGATTTCCCACCCGGTACGATATATTTTGGTCCGAGGTGCTTATTCGCCTCAATGTTATACTTCACCTGCTCAGGAAGCAATTTTTCGGTTACGTCATCCCATTTGAAACCATAATCACTGATCTGTGGGAAGTACATAAAGAATCCATTTACACTGCACTTATACCCTGAATTGGTGGCTCTTTCAGTTGCAACGATTTTTCCATCTTCGATGTTGTAGTGCTTGCCTTCAACACCGAGATTTCTAAGCATAGAACCTTCTTCAGTGTATATATAGTATTTGATAACTTCCAGTGCTTTTTCCACGTTCTGCGACTTCGAGGATACAGCAAGAGCATCCTGGATTGCTTCATTCAGGTTACCGTAATATCCGTTCGGTCCCTTCAGTTCATATACAGGTACAAAGGCCGATGGTTTGTTTACTCTGTAACTCTCAGATGCATAATAAATGTATCTGTTATAGTAATCCAGTGCAGAAACTGCTTTACCTGTGAAGAGCTTTTCTCTCATTCCGGCATTTTCATTGGTTACAAATTCCTGATCCCAAATCTTTGCTTTGTAAAGCTTTGCACAATATGCAAGGGCTTCCTTAGCCTGCGGAGTATTGAAACCATCATAGAAATCACCGCTGTTGTTTACACCGATTCCAAAGTATGCTCCGAAGGGATTGAAGAAGAACGGCAGATTATCAAGGAATTTCGGGAATGTAAAGGGTATAAACCTTTTGGTGTCAATCTTCTTCATTTCATTGTAGAATTCTTCAGTGGTTGGAGTTGTAGAAAGATTCACTCCATAAAGATCAAGAGTACTCTTTCTCATCCAGATAACCTTGGACAGCGGCACATACATTGGTACGGCCATCAGTTTTCCATCTACCTTCATGTAATCCATATATAACTTACTGACCTGGCTTGTAATCTCAGGGAACTTCTTGATTGCAGTATCCAAAGGCATTGTGTATCCTCTGGCTGCCATGATCTGTACGTTATCCATTGCTTTTCTGATTGAAAAGATATCAGGTATCTGTCCGGAAGCAAGCAATACGTTCAGTTTGTCATTGTAGCTACTCTGGGGTGGTGCAATAACTTCCAGTTCCGTATTTGTTTTTTGTTCAATGACTTTCTGAACTTCCTTCATCAGCTCAGGGTCAACAGCTTCACCGCCCCAACCGGTCTGTGACAGGCAGAAGGAAAGCTTCACCGGGGCTTGCTGGATTACAGTAACAGCGATCTGTGCCTTCACATTTTTATTGGATGAACTGGCAACAGTAATAACTGCTTTTCCGCCTTTCACAGCTGTAATCTTTCCCTTACTGTCCACGGCAGCAACATTTTTGTCGCTGGTTGTATATGTAAGGAGTTTTTGCGTGGTGTTAGCAGGGGTAAAAGTTACGGTGAGGTTGTGGGTTTTACCTGCATCAAGTGAAATACTGGTCTTGTCGAGACTGATTGACTTCACAGTAACAACTCTTAAAGCTGCGACAGGTAAAGCAAGCGTCAGAACAATAACAATGCATAGAATGAGCGATACTAGCTTTTTCATGATCATCCTCCCATGTTTCATAGAATTTGTACAACCTGTTTCCTAAATATACAGGGTATTGCATGCCCATTGTTTCAGGCTCGAGAAAACATGCTATTCTATGAAGAAACGTTCACCTCCCCACTTTTCTCCCTGCACAAACCTATTTTTTCTCGAATTCTGCTATGCCACCCTGATATAGTACACATAAATGGCCGGTCCCAGCATCAACATAAACCTCGGCAAAATCATCCTCCGCATCCGACACCGGAACGATTAGTTTGCCGTCCTTAAACGTTGCGTCATATTTTCCGTCATTATCTTCATATTTGTATACTTCGCCATCTTTTGTGATGTTGGCAAAGTATGTGGAATCACTGATATCAACCCAATTTCCAACCAACACATCTACACTGGCACTGGCATCAACCTCAGGTAATGCTTCCTCAACGGTATCCGGCTCCGGTGGAGCTGTATTCTCCTCAACAACATCCGAATTCTCTCCGTTAACGGAATCACTCCTGCCACAGGCAGCAAACCCGAAGGTAAGGGTCACAGCAAGAACAAGAATAACCAGGTACTTAAGACTTTTAATCATTTTCATTTCTCTTTCTCTCCATTCTTTAAAATATTTTACTGCTTCTTCTATTATATTCCTATCCTTTGATAGAGCCAAGCATAATGCCAGAAATAAAATATTTTTGGATAAATGGGTAGAGAATTAAGACTGGTAACATCGTCATAATCATGACAGCCATTTTAAAATTATTCAGTGCTGATACAGAGGATACCGCCGATTCCGACTGGAATATCAACTGCCGCAGTAACACCTGAAGCGTGTATTTGCTGCTGTCGTTAATGAACATTACAACCTGATAGTATGTATTCCAATGCGACACCGTATAGAATAAAGTTACTGCTGCGATAATTGGTATAGAAACAGGTATGACGATCTTAATTAAAATTCCCATTTCGGTACATCCGTCTATTCTGGCAGACTCCATCAGACTATCCGGTATAGATCCCATATAATTCTTCATCAGAACCAGATTGTAGGTAGAAATTGCAGATGGTATAATCAGCGCAAGGTAGCTGTCAATCATTCCCAGATACCGGACTACCATATAAAATGGTATGATCCCCGCATCCAGCATCATGGTCGCAATAACGAACCGGATAATGGCGTTTCTTCCCGGAAGGGACTTGGTGGACAGCGCATAACCCATCACAAGTGTCATAGCCATGGAGAATAATGTTGCTATCACTGTTACAAATACCGAATTGCGAAAGCTCGGCATATAACCACTGTTCAAAATAGCTTTATAATTCACAAACGTTATTTTTGTGGGTATTAGCACAAACCCTTTTTCTGCGACAATATCATCAGGAGACAGCGAAGTAACAATAATCATTAAAAGAGGGATTACAATGGCCACACAAACTAATGTTATTATAGTGCCATTTATCAATGTAAATATTTTTCTGCCTGCTGAGCTTTTATACATAATCTCCACCGCCTCGAATGTTCAATATTGATGTGTGTATTATAAAATGCTTTCATCCAGGAATCTTTTACTTATTGAGTTACAACCAATTACCAGCAGTGTGCTCACGACTGCAGTAAATACACTGATTGCAACAGCATAACCAATATTTCCGTTCAGCAGGCCTTCCGTAAAGGAATACGTATTCAGAACCTCGCTCACTTCAAGAACCGTCGGTCCCGACATAACCAGAACCTGTTCAAATACATTCAGTATTCTGGCAACCGTCAGCAGAAGAACCGTAGCAATCGTGCTCTTAAGAGACGGAAGAGTGATACTCATGAGTTTGGCCCAATGCCCCGCACCATCTACTGTTGCCGCATCGTACAGCTCAACATCAATGGTTGCGATGGTTGCGATATAGATGATCGTACCGTATCCGACATCTCTCCATATATACGAGCCGACAAGAATTGCCCTGAACCATTCCGGCTTAGCCATAAAATAAATCGCTTCTCCGCCGAGACGTTGTATGATGGCATTTACTATACCCTCACTGGGAGAAAGGACCAAAACGAATATAGAACCAACAACAACCCAGGAAAAAAAATGCGGTATATAAACAATGAACTGTGCAATTCTCTTTAGCGCCACATGGGCAAGCTCATTCATCAGAAGAGCCAGAATGATTGGCAGCGGGAAGTAAAATAAAAGATTATACAGGCTTAACAGCAACGTATTTCGCAGTGCTCCCCAGAACCCCGGTGAAGTAAATAGCTGTATGAAATTGTCAAAACCAATAAAGTGGACATCCGCCTTAAGGCCATAATCGGTAAAGGCTGTTGCAGTGAACAAAAGCGGTACGTATTTGAAAATAATGTACCAGATGATTCCGGGAATCAGCAGAAGCAGTATTGTCTTATGTCTGATCAGTCTGCCTGCCAATCCGGCATTACTCTTGATTGCAGTGCTCTGCAGGGTTTGTACAGAAGAATTATCGTTTCTCATGATGTTATCTCCCTGTGTGCAGGTTTTACTAACAACTACATATTACACAAAAACTATTGCAAATAATACATAACGTTTTGTACATTTTTTATAATTTTTTTACCTTCAGCAGAATATATGACAGGACAGGACTGGTAAAATGAAAAACCATTTTTCTGGCATTGACAAACAGGAAACTCGACTGTATAATATTGAAGTCGGAAGTCAAGACACCGTGCGGGTGTAGTTCAATGGTAGAACATCAGCCTTCCAAGCTGATTGCGTGGGTCCGATTCCCATCACCCGCTCCATGTAGTTCCTGATACCGGTACTTGATGTTGGACCGGATCAAAGAATTGAATATGTGCCTGTAGCTCAGCTGGATAGAGCAACGGACTTCTAATCCGTAGGTCGGGGGTTCGAATCCCTCCAGGCACGCCAAACCCTTGATATCACTAGGTTTCAAGGGTTTTTTTATCCCTATATTTATGCCGCTTATTGCTTTGTCGTTATCAAATTGCCTGACTCGTATTTTTTAAGTCCATTCCTGAAAAACAAATAAGAGAGCGTAATGTAAACTGCATCAATGGCCAGCAAGCCCAGCAGACCATACCAACTGAAGGCCGAAAGGAGTCTGAACGGCACAAATACAATGAAACCCGCCGGGAGCAGTGAATACATGACCAGCTTTATTTCGCGGCGGAATATGCTCTCCGGGTAGATGGAGAAGTTGATCAGAAACTCCATCACAAGCCTTGATATCGTTGATGAATTACCGATGTAAAAAGTCAGCGTATCGGCAATGGCAAAAACCGATCCGGCCAGCATCCCCCCTGCAATAGTAAACAGTAGAAACAGGAGAAGCTTTGCCGGCGCAAGGCCATATACCAGCACAATCACAATAATTCCATAGGCCAGATCACCCCAGGCTGAGACACGCATTTTGGAGCAATATACATTAATATAGACATTTTTCGGTTGGAGAAGATATGTATCCAGTTCGCCATTTATAATGATTCCCGGCAATTCCCGCAGATTTCCGAAAAATATATGAACAAAGCCATAGGTGGAGGATGCCAGAGCCCATATCACCATCACCTCTTTGAATGTATATCCACCGATGGAGGAAACCTTTTCAAACAAGATCCACCAGAAGAAAACAAAAAACGCATTGTTCAGCATCATCCCCAGCGCTTGCGAAATGAAGCTTACTCTGTATTCCATTGCAGCCTGCAGATTGTACTTAAAATATAAGCAAACCAGCTTCAGATGTTTTATAACACTTCTATCCCCCGTTAACATTGAGTTTTTTCACTCCCTTCCGATAAATCAATGCTGAAAGTGCCGCAAAAGCCACTGTGTAAAACAATTGAACAGGAATAATGTTCCATGCCTCTTCCATTGAAAAGGATGTCAGCAGTCTGGCAGGTGCATATGCGATATAGGAGAATGGCAGGTAGAGCGCAATCTCTCGGATAACTCCCGGCAGAAACTCCAGCGGCAGAAACAGCCCCAGCATAAAGGACAGCTTCTGAGCAATCCAGTAAAATGCGGAATTGTCCTCCGTCCAAAAAGAGGTCATACCGATGAGAGCATCCATGAAAAAATTCAGCAGTATCCCCAGTAAAATCGAAAGGATTACCACCGGCAGTGCAATCAGTTTGAATCCTTCCAGCCCGCCGACATAAAGGAATCCTACAAGTAAACCCACCATAAGATTCATTATCAGCCTGACCGATATCTGCCCCATTCCCTCAGAGAGCTGATAAAGCACAAAATTATAAGGCTTGTTTAATTTGTATGCTATCCCCCCGCCCCGGATCTCCTGATTCATCTGCTGAAAGACATTGCTTTTTGACAGAATGACCATTTCAGCAGCAACATAATACCAAACAAGTCTGTTCACAGTGTATCCCTCCATGGAACCGTTATTGAACGAAATCGCACCCCAGAGCTCTAAAAACACAAAAATAATCAGTGCAAAGAAGAACGCTCCGGCAAAAAAGTCAGCTCCATAGACCAGGTTGCTGCTGATATTGGTTTTGGTCACAATAAGGTATTTATACAGCCTCTTCACACCTGACACCTCGCTTTATCTTGCTCTACTCCCGCTTTGGCATTCATACCGTTATCCGTACATTGGTTATCCAACCCCTGATCTCTGTATATATCACCGATAATCTTTTCCATTGGGATATCCGAAATGGTCACGTCCTGGATACTGCCGGCCTGCATAAGGCGCAGCATGATATTCTGTATACCGTCCCGCTCATCTACCTCCAGTTTCATGGAAAGACCATTTGTTTTAAGTACATTTAGCCCGCTCAGTTTACCCGGGTCAGATAATGAGTCAAATTTCACATCAATAATCTTCCGATTCAGATATCCGTATTTTAATAATTTTATGGAGCTGTCCGTCACAATCCTGCCATGATTGACAATGACCGCTCTGCTGCAAAGCTGCTCTACATCTCCTATGTCGTGGCTCGTCAGGAATATTGTGGTCCCTTCCTCCTTATTGAGACGGGCAATCAACTCCCTGATTTTTTGCTTTACCAGCACATCCAGACCAATTGTCGGCTCATCCAGAAAGATAATTTCCGGCCGGTGAAGGATGGATGCTGCAAATTCGCATCTCATGCGCTGTCCCAAAGACAGCTTCCTGACCGGTATCTCCATGAGTTCCCCAATTTCGAACAGTTCAACAATTTCATTGATTCTCCGTTCCAGCTCCGTGCGGTCTACTTCATAGATCGCCCCCAGCAGCTTAAAGCTGTCCATTGGCGGCAGATGAAACCACAGCTGCGACTTCTGCCCAAAAACGCTGCCTATCCGGAATGAGAGGTTTCTTCTCTGTTGCTGCGGGTCAAATCCCAATACGGACATACTTCCGGAGGTCGCATGCAAAATGCCGGTAAGCATCTTAATGGTGGTGGACTTTCCTGCACCATTCGGCCCAAGAAATGCGAGGAGTTCACCCCGGTGAACCTGCAGATCCATATCGTGAACCGCTTCAATTTCTTTGTATTCAGGCTTGACAAGAGAACTCAGACTAGACCGGAAACCTTCTTTTTTAGTTTTCGCTCTAAAGACCTTTTTTAGGTTCCTAACTTCAATAGCCAATCCGGTATCCGTTGCATGCATACGATCAACTCCCCCATATATAATAAATTTTTCACCGCAGTATCAAGGCTTGACAAGCCCTGGCGGCCAAATTCTGATGCACTCCAACAATAAAAAAGCCCACGGAATCACCGATTAAAGTGACTCCGCAGGTCGTAATCCCGCGTGTAAGGC
Source organism: Bacillota bacterium (assembly GCA_023435925.1). GTDB lineage: Bacteria > Bacillota > Clostridia > Acetivibrionales > DTU013 > JAEZLF01. Next base: position 13,663 of record JAEZLF010000135.1, on the reverse strand, counting down.
TTTCGCCCCTATGCTGCTCAAGTTAGTCTCTTAAGCATACTCACTTACGATTATCCACCTTCAGGTGGTATAATCATCCTTAATTTAATGCAGCAAAGCTGCTTTTATTATCCGCCTTCAGGCGGTATAATCGCCCTTATAATATTGCAGCGAAGCTGCTTTTATTATCCACCTTCAGGTGGTATAATCATCCTTAATTTTTTGCAGCAAAGCTGCTTTTTATTATCCACCTTCAGGCGGTGTCTGGCTTTTTCTTTTGAAATATTCTGCCATATTCACATTCATTTGTCAATAGTTTTGCAAGATTTCCTGCAGTCACAGTGACATGCGACAGGGCGGTAGGAGACTACGACAGGCTAATGTTTCTCGCTTGTTGCCCTGTCCCCATTGTCCCAAGTTGTCAAAATTGTACCGTCCCCACTGTCACCATTATCACATGGGCTAACCTTCAAAAGCTGGCCCGAAGCAGGCACTGACGTTGAAATCAGATTCCCAGATGCAAAAAGCTATGCTTTATGATAAACTAATAGATAGTTCAATATCAATAAGGGAGGCTGATTTTATGCCATTTTACGATTTAATATGCAAGTGCGGAGAAGAATTTAATGTTATGGCTTCCATGAGCGACAGGGAAAACAAGAAGATCAAGTGCCCCAAATGCGGCAGTGATGAATTGGAAGCTGTCTTTTCAAAGGTTAACATAATTCAAACCAGAAGGTCCAATAGTAATGAATGCCCTAACATTCATAAGTGCGGCGGTTGCTGTAGTCATAGTTGATTCTACAAATTTAGGTAAAGCAGTATTTATTTCTATTCTTCCTGCTTTATTGTCCTCCAATGCTCATAGGTGCAGTGGTGCCTGCAGCCACTGATCTTTAATTGAAATATTTTCACCTGAATTTAATAGGATAATTGCTAACAAACTTCAATAAAGGGTATATGTATTATAAGGGGACATCGCACAAGGCGAGGGGACGCTTCTGTAAATACCATAGCGAGAAGCTTCCCCAGCATACAGGACTGGAGTCCGAGGAATACCCCATTTTGATTTATACTATGAATCGGAGGAGTTTTATATGAAGATCGTAATCATCGGCGGTGTAGCTGCCGGGACTTCCGCTGCAGCAAAAGCGAGAAGAAACGATGAGAATGCAGAAATCATCATCTATGATAAGGACAGCGACATATCCTATTCGGGCTGCGGCCTTCCCTACTACATCGGGACAGAAATCGAGAGCAGAACTCAGTTGGTGCCCAGAGATACTGTCTATTTTAAGAAAAAATACAATGTTGACGTATTCACACGTCATGAGGTGCTGGATATAAACCCAATCGATAAGGCTCTCACTGTACAGAATATGGATACACAACAGATCTTTTCCCAATCTTATGATAAGCTGGTCATCGCCACAGGTGCCAGATCCGTCATCCCTCCCATTGATGGTGTCAACAGACCCAATGTTTTCACCCTGCGTAATGTCGTCAATGCCGATCATATCAGAAATTACATCATAAAAAACAGACCAGAATCTGCGGTGATATTGGGTTCTGGATTTATCGGACTTGAGCTGGTGGAAAACTTCACTGCGAGGGGCATAAAGGTCACTGTCGTTGAAATGGCTGACCATGTGATGGCCTCATTGGATAAAGATATCGCTATTTATTTGGAAGACTATTTGAGGCATAAAGGTGTAAATCTGGTACTAAATGATACTGTGGTAAAGCTGGAAGGTGGCTCATTGACCGCAAATTCAGATGCCAGAAAAGTTGTTCTAAAAAGTGGGAATGTGATAAACACCAACTTTGTTGTCCTTGCCGCCGGAATCAGGCCCAATGTGGAGTTGGCCAAAAATGCGGGAATCGCAATAGGGCCAACAGGTGCAATTCAAGTAAACACCAGAATGCAAACCAACATCCCCGACATATACGCCTGCGGCGACTGTACCGAAAGCTACTCACTGATTACCCAAAAACCGCTTTACAGGCCACTGGGCTCTACCGCAAATAAAACCGGCAGGATCGTTGGCGAACAGGTCACAGGAAAAGATCTGGAGTTTAGAGGCATTCTTGGCACAGGCATTTTCAGAATTTTCGATTTAACAGTGGCTCAGACCGGTCTTACCGAGAAAGAAGCAATTGCAGAAGGATATGATGTAGAAGTCTGTCATAATATCAAACCTGACAAGCCTGACTACTTTCATGGCAGTGAAATGTTGATAAAAGCAGTTGCAGACAGAAAAACGGGGAAGATGCTGGGGGCACAAATCATCGGTAAATCGGGTGTAGATAAACGAACCGATGTATTTGTCACAGCCCTCACCTTCGGCGCAAAAGCAGAGGATCTGTTTCATCTGGATCTGGCTTATGCTCCGCCGTTTTCTACATCAAAGGACCCTGTCATGTATACCGGCATGATTCTGGATAACGCAATAAACCGTCACAGAGAGTTGATTACTGCTCATGAGTTACAGGAGAAGATTGAAAATGGGGAAGAAATAAGTATTATTGATACAAGAACAGAAGGTCAGTATATGAAGTCACATGTAGAAGGTGCCATTAACATTCCCCAGGAAAAAATGAGAGCTGCTGCCGACTCTCTTGATAAGGAAGCCCTTACTGTCACTTACTGCAATAAAGGTGTAACGGGTAATGCAACACAAAACATATTGATAAACAAAGGCTTTAAGAAGGTATATAATCTTTCCGGCGGACACAAGAATTTCGAAAAGAAATGCGATTAGTAAGCCTCATTCTATACAACGAATGTGTTTTTTAGCCGAGCATACGAAGGGGACGGTGATTATCCGTCCCTCCGTCCCTTTTATATGCCTACAAATAGCATATTCTTGGCGCTACTTTGCCATCCTTGATCTCAATGATTGCATAGGACTCGTCGGAATCATCCCTTGGATCGCTGGTGCTGCCCGGATTCAGTACATAATAATAGCCTCTTTGAATAATATCAGGTATATGAGTATGTCCAAACAACAGCAAGTCTGCATGCAGTTCCTCAGCCTTTTTAAAAAGCTTTTCATAATCCCATTTCACGGAATAACGGTGCCCATGAGTAATAAAAATTTTCTTTCCGCATACATCCAGCATTTTCTCTGCTGGCACATCATCAATCATGAAATCACTATTTCCATAGATATATTCGATTGGTATCCCGGGAAATAAACCGGACAGCTTCTGTGCATCCCGGAAATAGTCACCAAGATGGATGATGAGTTCGACTTCTTTATTGGACCTTATGGCTTCTTCAGCCTTACTTGTATCTCCATGCGTATCGCTTATTACTAATATTTTCATAATAACCCCCGTAAAACTCTGTCACAAACCGCAGTTGCAAGCTACATCAGACCAAAACTTTTCCAATTGCTCTGTAATTTTTCTTAGAGCATTTCCACGGTGGCTGATGCTATTTTTTAATGCAGCACTCATTTGAGCTACTGTTTTCCCTATTTCAGGCACAAAGAACAGCGGATCATATCCAAATCCGTTGTCCCCTGCCGGTTCAAACGCTATCATACCTTCGCAGGTTCCTCTTACTGTTATGCTGCCGCCATCCGGAAAAATAACAGCTATAACACATACGAATCTTGCTGTTCGTTTGTCTGCCGGTACATTTCGCAACGCATCAAGGAGTTTCCTGTTTTTTTCCGCATCTGTAGCACCTTCTCCTGCATATCGTGCTGAGTAGATACCCGGCGCTCCATCCAGAAAATCCACTTCCAATCCCGAATCATCTGCAAGAACTGTATCTCCGGTAATTTCCCAAACGTTTTTCGCTTTAATCAGTGCATTTTCTTCAAAGGTGCTTCCATTTTCCTCTATATCGTCTTCAACACCGGCCTGTGTCATAGAAATAACGTCAAACGGAAGATGGGCCAATAATTGCACAATTTCTTCCAGTTTGCCCTTGTTCTTTGTAGCTGCTATCAGCCTGATCCGCTTTTTATCCGGTATATTCTCATTATTTCTCAATTTGTCTGATCCCTCTTTAGTTGTTTCTGCTAATTTTGCTATCTGTCCATTACATCATTAATGGTGGCGGGGATCATCAATCCAGAGGAAACATCCGTCCCCTCGGGCAATTCTACCTTTTGCCCCTCCACCAGTATCTTTAACAGCCTGATCCCTTTAATCTGCCTGGCTGTATAAGCAAGCTGCTTTAATATGCTTTCTTCCTTCGCATTGCCACCGTACTCCGTAAAATTGCCGCTAAAATTTAAAGTCAGGACTCCATTATTTGTACGGCATTCCAATAACTCAACTCCATCCGGAACTTCACTAAACATTCCGTCATCAGTGTCCATACTGATTAGCTGTTTCACAAGCTTTTCAGCCTGATCCGATCCCGTATCTGAAGCATCCACTGAAATAGGTGCTACATAGGTGAAGCCTTCATTGGCCTTTTTCAAAAGAAATACATCTACTTTGTCTTGGTTTTCAGCCAGCAAAGGCTCATTTGTATTTATTGTGATGTTCTCTCTTCCCAATGCTTCCGTAATATCTGTTCCATACTTCAAAACACTTTGAGGATAACCATTGACCAAAATACGTACTTTACGGATTGATTCAAACTCCGTAAGCGTATATATAATGGATGCCATGATATTCCTCTCGGATGCGGCGTCCTTATATTCAAGTAAATGTCTGTCAAAGTCAATTGTTGCAATTCCATCCTTTATGTCTATACCTAAGATTTCCGTATCTGCCGGTATAACAGGATACACACCGTAGTATGCTACTTCCTCCCGCGCAATCGCACTATCAATCACAAGACTTACAGCAGCTCTTGCAACGCCCTGCTGAAATAGTATCCATCTTGTCATTGGGATAAGATATCCGTCTCCATCCTGATAGTACACTGTAACAGGGTATCTGCCTTCTGTAAACTCCGTATCCGATTCACTTTGGATGGATTCAGCCAATACACCGGATCCACTGTCATCGAAGTCATCGGTTATCTGCTCTGCAGACAGTCCTTCACTCTCATCAGATGTGTTGGTTGAAGATGTTACAGATGAGGTTATCGCTGCACCTGATACCCCCGATGGTGAAGTAGAAGCCATATCCTCCGGAATAGTGCCGGTATTTGCTTCACTTGTTGTTGCGTTCACCGTTCCATTTGATAAGTCGCCGGTCATTGTATCGGAATCTTCATCGTAATCATTTTCGCCATCTGCTAATTTGACCATATCCTGACCTTCAGTAATTCCTGATGGCTGATCCTCAGATTTTCCACCGAATGGGAATGTACACGCTGAGAGCAACACAATCTGCATGACCAGTAAAAAAATAATAAACCTTTTCATATTGTCCTCCTAACTACCAACAATTACATTATTATGGTAATTATGGACAACGTCAAAGGTATTTAGTATTTCCCGAGTATATTGCCAATTCATATTCAATATTCAGTTTTCAATTTACAAAATCTTCATCTAATCTACATCTACTTATTTCTGAAGCTTAATCCTAAGCCTATGAGTAATGTTACCACATGACAGCTCTAAAGAAAATCAGTAGAATAGATAAATTCTACTGATTTTTTTTAGAGATATTTATACATTTAGCTTTTGCTGCTATAGACCTGCCACAAAACATCCCTACTTCAGCTGCTTCAGTGCCTTCACCACGGAATCACATAACGCCTGTGCAGCCTTCTGTCTGAATGACTCCTTCTGCAGATTACTTCTATCTGTACTGTTGGTCATATAAGCAACTTCCGACAGTGCCGCAGGCATATTGGTCGCTTTGAGCACAATGAGATCCGGTCTCGGCCTTACATCCCTGTCAACCGTTTTCAATGCTTTGACCATCAGCGGCTGAATGATATTGGCGAAAGTTTTCCCTGTAAAGCCGGTGTTAATATCAGACGGGCAATACAATGTCATTGTACCGCTGTAGTTTTTATTATCCATTGCATTATTATGTACACTCAGATACAGGCTTGCATTTAAGTGATTGGCGATATATGCCCGCTCATAATTGGCTATATCAGTATCATCTGTTCTGAGCATATATGTTTTAACACCCTTTTCCTTGAGTAACTTGTTGAGTCGCAATGCAATGTCCAGGTTTAGTTCCTTTTCAGTCAGCTCCTTGTAAATGGCTCCGGTAGCTTTTCCGCCGTGCCCTGCATCAATCACCACAAGCTTTTCTTTATCAGCAGCCGGTTTCATGATGGTTATTGCTGTTATCCCTGAACCATTCCTGGTAAATGCAAGATATGTATTTTTTCCTGTTCCGTTAAAAATCAGGCGAGTAGTGTTTTTCTCCCGATCGTTCATTACTTCAAAGGACTTAAGATAAGGATCATTAATACTCAATACTCCATCTCCCAGATCTGCGCTACCTGTCTCAAAAGTGATTGTGTAGTTATTGCCTGATTCATCGTAAGTTCCTGTATATAACTTCTCAAGGAATTCATCGCCTTTTGTAAGGATCGCATTATTCAAAATGAAATAGACTCTGTCGCCATTGTTATGATATTCAATATTTCTGAATTCAGGCTTTTTCACCGTCAAAAGCAGTTTGCCTGCCTCTTCGGTAACCGTGTATTGTGATTGGGTGTTCAGATGGATAGTGACTTTTGTGCCTTTGGTATCAAAATCTCCGCATAGAATCGATTGAACCTGCTTTCCGCCAAATTCGATCTGTTTATTCGTTCCGGCATACTGGGCATTGGGTATGTACACAATCAGCCTTTCCGGATCCGTCAGTCTTTTCACTGTATACTTCGAATAATCCTTCACGATAAACGCAACTGTTTCACTATTTTGGTCCGAAGCGAATGTTACCTCAAATGTATTCGGCTTCTTTCCGCCAATATAAACTGCTAAACCGGTATCCGTCTTCTCTACTTCATAATCCGTCTTGCCCTTCATATCTAAAACGACTCTTGCCGTACCGGATTCAAACTGGGCATAACGAATTTGGTTCACCTTTTTGCCTCCGGCCTTAACCACCTGCTGTTTCCCGGGAGCCACCGCATTGGTTAGGTCAATCACAATTCTCTGTGGATCTGTAAGCTCTGTGACGTGGTAATCCTTAAAGCCCTTTGCCTTAATAATGATAACCTCGCTGCCCCCGTCTGAGCTGTATTGAACATCGCTCAGCTGACCTGTTACAGCTCCGCCTCTGGATACGTTTTCTTCTGCGAGGGAATTGGAACTGACTGTAGAAATGATTAGAATGATAAAGGCTAAAAAAATTGTTGCGTGTTTTTTCATCGTAACACCCCGTGTTTTCTCGTTGGTATTGACCGCAGTGCACTAGAAGCATATGCAGAACGGCAAATTCATCTGCTTCTATATTACGACACTTTACAACTTTTTTCCTTAAAATTAAAGATACTTTAACTATATTGTAATATTAGGGTAAAAAAAGCACATCCGCTATGACAGTTTCTCAATCGATAACCCGCCGTCTATTCAAAAAGGGACATTCCTCATCCCCAGAGCCCGGCTACTTGCAGAGTTGTATCCCTTCACCTTAGATGAAGGGGACTATGCCGTTATTCATTAAGCGACCGGATACAACCGCAGTATTTCTGTCTGTAAAGGCCCATTTCTCTGGCTTCCTGCTGTCCCTGCCTGAATCCGGATCGAAAATCCCTGTAAAAGAAGTTAATTCCATACTGAGCGGCATATTTTTCCCCCAGTTCTTTAATCAAATCATGTTTTTGATACGGACTGACCAGAAGAGAAGTGGTAAATGCCTCATAACCTCCTGCAGCCGCGAGCTCAGCGGCTTTTTCAAGCCTGATGCTATAGCACATTGTACACCGTGCATCACCGGTGCCAGCATAGTTCTCCCAGACTTCCTGGCTGAAATCATTAAAATATTCCACTTTCAATTCTTTTATTTTTGCAAATTGAATAACCGTTTCTTTGCGCCTTTCAAATTCCTCTGCGGGATGGATATTGGGATTAAAAAAAATACCAACCGGTTCAATCCCTTCCTGCCTTAGCTGTGCTAACGGAAATGTGGAGCAAGGTGCGCAGCACATATGCATTAGTAATTTCATTCGATTTTAATTTCCTCCTGTTCGTACCAGTCACTCTTTGCTTTCATGCCCAAATGATCGTATGCCAGCTTTGTAGCCATTCTACCTCTCGGTGTCTTATTGATAAATCCAAGCTGTAATAGATAGGGCTCATAAACATCTTCAATGGTATCCGACTCTTCTCCTATAGATGCAGCAAGCGTATCCAGCCCCACAGGTCCTCCTCCGAATTTTTCAATAATGCTCATCAGCATGTTTCTGTCCGTATTATCAAGCCCGATGGCATCGATTTCGAGGGCACTGAGAGCCATTGCCGCAACTCCCTCATCGATCCTACCGTTTGCCTTCACCTGTGCAAAATCCCGCACTCTTTTCAGCAACCGGTTGGCTATTCTGGGCGTGCCTCTTGATCTTCTTGCAATTTCCGTGGCGCCCTTTTCCTCGATCTCAATGTTCAATATGCCCGCAGAACGCTTTACAATATGCGCCAGTTCATCATTGTTATACATTTCCAGTCTGTTGATCACACCAAAACGATCCCTTAACGGCGAGGTCAGAAGTCCTGCTCTGGTGGTTGCTCCCACAAGGGTAAATTTAGGCAGATCGAGACGGATAGAGCGTGCACTGGGCCCCTTTCCAATGATAATGTCCAGCGCATAGTCCTCCATGGCAGGGTACAGTATTTCCTCAACACTCCTGTTAAGCCGGTGTATTTCATCGATAAAAAGCACATCGTAGCTGCCAAGATTCGTTAATATTGCCGCAAGATCCCCGGGCTTTTCAATGGCGGGTCCGGAGGTAATACGCAAATTCACGCCCAGCTCGGAGGCAATAATACCGGCCAGTGTGGTCTTTCCAAGACCTGGCGGTCCATAGAGAAGCACATGATCCAGCGCTTCCTTACGCCTTTTGGCAGCTTCAATGAATATGCCCAAATTCTCCTTAACCTTTGTCTGCCCAATATACTCATTGAACTTTCTGGGCCTCAGACTGGTCTCATCCATGTCCTCACTGACGGCCTCCATATTCAGCAGTCTTTCCTCGTCCATCAGCTCTTCATCCTCCGTTAATTTAATATAACGCATATGCCGGGGCTGGTCGCAAGCTAAAGCTTGCTGCTCGCCTATGCATCCTAAATGAATCCGGCTTATGCTCACGCAAGCGTAGCTTGCGCGCCCCGCTTCACGTGGCGATTGAACAACGTTAGTTGGGACTGTGACGTTGTTCAAAATATCACTTAAACAATTATCTAAGTATCGTTTATACACATTTAAGTATCGTTCATGTTACCGAATCAAACTCTTTAAGGAGTTCTTGATAATCGTCTCCAGATCCAGTTCCTCCTTATACGCCGTCGCTGCAGCCTGGCTGGCCTCCGCGGGCGTGTAGCCAAGTACCATCAGCGCACTGATGGCCTCCGACAACCTGGAGCCTTCCGCTGAATAAGCTGCATTTCCAAAATTGGTATCCGTATTCAGCGTCAGCTGCTGCTTTTTAATTTTATCCTTTAACTCAAGAATAATCCTTTGTGCAATCTTGGTTCCTACTCCCTGTGCTCTGGTGAGGGATTTGACATCGTCCGTAATGACCGCCAACCCGAATTTTGATGGAGATACTGCTGACAGCAATGCAAGCGCTGCTTTTGGACCGACTCCCGAAACCGTCAGCAGCAGCTCAAACATGCTCAGCTCCTCCTGAGATCCAAAACCATAAAGACTCATCATATCTTCTCTGATGTACAGGTAGGTAAACACCTTATATTCTTGCCCCGGCTGCCCTGCCGCTTCAATAGTGGACAAAGAAGTGTATATCCTGTATCCGATCCCGCCTGCTTCGATAATCAGGTAATCACTGCCTTTAGCCTCCAACTTGCCTTTAATATACGCGTACATTTATTGCCTCCGCACTCTAATGATCTGTTTTCTTACCATAACTATCTGTTCATTCTGAGCCATCCTCCAACTTCTCCCGGCTCAACTTTTTTATCTGATTCACCTTTTTATCTGGCTTCCCCAAGCTTCCCCTGGTTCACCTTTTTCACCGGTATCCAATACTCCCAAGCTTGCACGAATTCCCATGGCATATTGCAATGGCCAGTGCATCTGCCACATCATCGGGCTTCGGAATACCGGGAAGATTCAGTATCACCTTAATCATCTGCTGCACCTGAGCCTTTTCAGCTCTTCCATAGCCGACTACAGCCTGTTTCACCTGTAATGGTGTATACTCATAAACCTCAGCTCCTGATCTGGCTGCCGCAGCCAGTGCAATTCCCCTGCCATGGGCTGCCATGATCGCCGTTTTAATATTTTTATTAAAAAACAATTCTTCCACTGAAATCGCTTCTGGCTTGTACTTCTCAATCACAGCGCTCAGCCCCTCATCCAGCTCCAATAGCCGCTGTGCAAAGGGTGTTGACGCTTTCGTCAGTACTGCACCGTATTCCAAAGGCGAAAATTTGTTCCCTTCATATTTTACTATACCATATCCTGTTATTGCAAATCCAGGATCGATCCCCATGATAATCATCCGTATCCACCTTTGTATATTTATAATTACTATTGCATAATTATGCATCGTGTTGTATAATTTAAATAAATTAAGTAAAATAGTACTTGTGAACATTTTAGCATAGTTTGGAGGAATTTACATGAGTCAGAAGGAAAAAGTAATACTCGCTTATTCGGGCGGCTTGGACACATCCATTATCATACCATGGCTGAAGGAAAATTACGATTATGAGGTTATTGCAATGGCCGGTGACGTAGGCCAGGGCGAAGAGCTTGCACCGCTGAATGAGAAAGCAATTAAAACAGGTGCAAGCAAAATATATATTGAAGATCTGAAAGAAGAGTTTATTACCGATTTTATTTACCCTACTGTTAAAGCGAATGCCATATACGAAGGTAAATATCTTCTTGGAACTTCCTTTGCACGACCGGTCATCGCCAAGAGAATGGTTGAGATCGCTCTTAAAGAAGGTGCCACTGCTATATGCCATGGCGCAACAGGCAAAGGAAATGATCAGGTTCGGTTTGAACTGACTGTTAAAGCCCTTGCTCCTCACCTGAAAATTATTGCTCCCTGGAGAATCTGGGATATCAAATCCAGAGAAGACGCCATTGATTATGCTGCTGCAAGAAATATCCCCATACCGGTGACAAAGAAGGATAATTACAGTATGGACCGGAACCTCTGGCATCTGAGCCATGAAGGCCAGGACCTGGAGGACCCATGGAATGAACCTCAGTACAACAAGCTGCTCAAGCTCATGGTTTCACCGGAACAGGCACCTGACAAACCGGCTTATGTGGAGATTTATTTTGAAAAGGGTATTCCGAAAAAGATCGACGGAGTGGAATATGCCCCTATTGAATTGATGAATGTTTTGAATAAGCTGGGCGGAGCAAACGGAGTAGGCATCATCGACATGGTTGAGAACAGGCTGGTGGGAATGAAGTCCAGAGGCGTTTATGAGACCCCCGGCGGTACGATCCTCTATGCCGCACACAGAGAGCTTGAACTACTTTGCCTGGACAGAGACACTCTGCATTACAAGGACATCGTATCCCAGAGATTTGCCGAGCTGGTATACTTTGGGCAATGGTATACTCCGCTCAGAGAAGCTCTTTCCGCCTTTGTGGACAGCACACAGCAGACCGTTACCGGTACCGTACGCATGAAGCTTTACAAAGGCAATTGCATGCCGGCGGGCGCTCAGTCCCCCTACTCTCTTTACAGTGAGGAGTTATCCACCTTTGGCAGAGATGCCGTATACAACCAGAAGGATGCGGAAGGATTTATTAATCTGTTTGGCCTGCCCATCAAGGTAAGAGCTTTGATGATGGAAAAGGAACAGGAGAAAGGTGCTACCCTATGAAACTCTGGGGAGGCCGGTTTGCCACCGGCACCGATAAAGCGACAGATGATTTCAACTCCTCTATTAGCTTTGACGCAAGACTCTATAAGCAAGATATAGAAGGAAGCCTGGCCCACGCAGAAATGCTGGGCCGGTGCGGTATTATTCCGGTTGAGGATGCGAAGCTGATCTGTATCACCTTGGTTGAAATACTGGCAGACATCGAAAACGGTCAGATCCAATTCGAGGTGGATGCAGAAGATATCCACATGAATATTGAAAAAATACTGATATCCCGGATCGGTGATACCGGTAAAAGGCTTCACACAGGCAGAAGCAGAAATGATCAGGTAGCCCTTGATCTGCGCATGTATCTGAAGGTTGAAACCGGCACGATCAAATCCATGCTAAATGAGCTTTTAGATGTCCTGCTCACAATATCCGAGCAGCACTTAGGTACCATTCTTCCGGGCTACACACATCTGCAGAGGGCTCAACCGGTAACCCTTGCCCACCACATGATGGCCTATTTCCAGATGTTCCGGCGTGACATCGGCAGGCTCGAGGACTGTTTGAAACGTATGGACGTCATGCCACTGGGCTCCGGCGCACTGGCAGGAACCACCTATCCGTTGGACAGGCAGTTTGTTGCCGATAAGCTTGGCTTTGCCTCTATTACAGAGAACAGTCTGGACGGCGTAAGTGACAGGGATTTCGCTATAGAGCTGGCTTCATGCATTTCCATGATCATGATGCACCTGAGCCGTTTTAGTGAAGAATTGGTGCTGTGGTCTTCCGGCGAATTTTCTTTTGTCGAAATGGACGACGCGTTCAGTACCGGCAGCAGTATCATGCCTCAGAAAAAGAACCCGGATGTGGCGGAATTGGTTCGCGGAAAAACCGGCAGAGTCTATGGTTCACTGATGTCTCTTCTTACGGTGATGAAGTCACTGCCGCTGGCTTATAACAAGGACATGCAGGAGGACAAGGAAGCCATCTTCAATGCCGTTGATACGGTTAAAATGTGCCTGCCCGTATTCACCAAAATGCTTGCCACTATGAAAATCAACAAGGATAATATGTATCGTGCGGCTCAGGGTGGTTTTACCAATGCCACGGATGTAGCAGATTATCTCGTTAAAAAAGGTATTCCGTTCCGCAGTGCCCACGAAATTATCGGCAAAATGGTACTCTATTGTATCAACCATCATAAAGCAATCGAAGATTTATCGATGGAGGAGTTTCAATCATTTTCGGATAAAATCGAACAGGATGTCTATGCGGAAATCAGCCTGGAGAAATGCATCTCAGGCCGGAGCCTGCCGGGCGGCCCCGCGATAGAAAGCGTAAAAGCGGCCATCGAAAGCGGTCGCCAATTTGTCAGTAGCCAGAACCTTTAGGCGTCTTTCAATTTCTAATGGGGGCAAGCCCCCATACCCCCTCGCTACGGGCAAAATGAATTCGCCCTCCGCTACACTTCGTGCGCCACGCCTAAACGTGGCGTTTGAACAACGTCAGTGGGGGATTGTAACCCACCACTGACAGCTTTATCAATCGGAAACCCGCCACCTTAGAGGTGGGGGACTGTGACGTTGTTCAAAAGGACGGGCAAGAGCAGCAATCGCACCATAGCATTATTTAGGCTTATACAATGCATACTAACTCAATCGAGTAGGAGGCGGTGACTAACCGCCGTCCTCTCACAGCACCGTGCGTACCGTTCGGTACACGGCGCTTTCAATAGTTGACGTGCACAGACTGATATGCAGTGGCCAAGTCATAGAAGCCAT
>JAEZLF010000094.1 GCA_023435925.1 Bacillota bacterium | reverse complement strand
AAAGAGCTCTTAAAGGAGAACAAAACGCTGTGAGGAAATACAGAAGGATACTCTATGCGTTGCAGGATAGGGTTCAAATCAATATCCTAACTGGGATTATTACTGATGAAATAAGGCATGGAATCTTGTATAGTTATTTGTATTCCAAAAACGGCTGCAGGGTATAAGTTGAGTTCGTTGCATATCGGTTCGTCAGCCTGATAAAGAGAATCAGCCACTCCAGACCTGTTAAAATGCCTGCAAGTACATCCGAATAAGGGGAGAAAGCTTAAGTCTTCCCTGTAATTTTTTCATTCTTGATTATATGCAAACGCTGGGATAAAATAGCAGCATATAAGTAATTTGTGTAGGGGCCGGTATAGGAATGAACTGCTTTTATTGCATAATATCGTACGATATGGTATGATTATCGTACGTATTAGCCGTACGAAATTAGTTAACAAGGCGGTGAAGGTATGGAAAAGAATACTCCTGTTATCACGGCTACGGAATTAAAGCAAAACCTTGGAAAGTACTTGAGTATTGTAAGTGAAGATCAGGAAGTAATTATTACGAAAAATGGCAAAAAGGCCATTCGTCTCACACCGTATATTACGGATATTGAAAGATATTTTACAGTTAAGGAAAACGCTCTTGATTATCAATATGGGGGAAAAAAGGTTTCTTATGAAGAGTTCATGGAAATCTATGAAAAAAGCGATCTTCGCATGGAATACATCAACGGTGAGATTGTGCTCCTGTCATCTCCCAGTACATTTCATCAAGATATTTCAGGGAATCTGCATATGATATTCAGAAATTATCTAAAAGGGAAAAAATGCAAAGTTTTCTACGCCCCTTTTGACGTACACTTTTTCAAAAAGGATTTTAAGAATCCGGATGTGATGCAGCCAGATTTATTAATTGCCTGTGACCTGGTGGATAATGTTACGGAAACAGGCCGCTATATGGGGACGCCCTCCCTTGTTGTGGAAATCCTGTCCCCCAGCACCCGTTCCAGGGATATGGTTGACAAGCTGAACACATACATGCTGTCCGGGGTAAAGGAATTCTGGGTAGTCGACCCCACGCAGAAAACCGTACTTGTTTATAGCTTTAAGGACTTTGGCATTGATGCCCACATCACATATAGGAAAGACGAAGTGATTCAATCCTATTGGTTTGAAAATCTGGAGGCGCCGGTCAATGAAATTTTCGGCACTTGAGCAGTGTATGCCGTAACAACAGGTGTTAAGTTGGGATGGTCCCCTCATTCTCAATATTCTCTATTAATCACTACATATCGGCTCGTCAGCCTGATAAACAGAATCAGCCAACCCAGGCCTGTCAAAAAGCCTGCAAGTACATCGCTGGCGTAGTGCACACCAAGATAGATCCGGCTGATGCCAATCAGGAACACCAGCAACCCCAAGGCGCCGGCTATGGCATATTTGCCCCAGTGCTTCATGTTTCTTAGAATGATATATATGAAGAATCCGTAGAAAATCGTCGAGTTCATAGAATGTCCACTGGGAAAGCTGTATCCGCTGATTTCGATTAATTGCAGCAAATCAGGCCTTTCCCGTACAAAAAGGTACTTCAGTATTTGGTTGAGCAGCGCACCTAAGGCAATATTGGCTACCGCTGCAAGACTCCAGCGATAAAAGTGTTTCTTCCTGAAAGCAAACACAAATAACGGAAGTGCGACAGTAAGAACCGTTATCGTCCACTCAGACCCGCAGAATGTGATGAATCGCATAAATTGGGTCATACTGTCTGTTATACAACCGGAAATAAGGTCATAAACTGTATTATCAAAGACAGAAAAGACCTCCCATAGTATAAATTCAGATGTTGCAGCAAAGTAAGCCATATCCGTATTATTTCTTCTTTATCAGCGTTGCATTTTCTGCTATTGGGAAAACGCAACAACCTAATCCATCTCTTCCTGTGTTATTCCAATACCACGGCTGTTCCGGAAGCTGTGACCATGAGCATATTGCCGTTCTGTCCAAGAACCTCATAATCAATGTCTACACCTACAACTGCATTGGCTCCATATTGTTCGGCTCTTTTTACCATTTCCATAACAGCATTGTCCCTGGCTTCAATCAATTCTCCTTCATAGGAGCCTGACCTGCCACCGAAGAAGTTTGTAAATCCTGCTGCCAGATCCTTGACAAAATCTACACCGGATACGACTTCTCCAAACACAAGGCCCCTATACTCAGTGATTTTCCTTCCTTCAACCGACGGTGTTGTTGTAATAATCATACCATAACCCTCCATTTTTTAGAATGTGCTCAAGAACTTAATTCTTGTGATATATATAATACGCAGATAAAATGAATTGTCTTCATTTATGCATAGTATTGAAATTGAACGTCTCACTAAGCGCAACAGCTTAGAAGACGGTATATTATGGCTAAGCAATAGGATCGAAGAAAATAAAATTTACTGAGTGAAGAGCTTGAGGAGAGTATGTACTTATTATATACTATTTTTTGAGAAGTTCGTTTTTTACCGCCAAAAATGGATTCCCTTAATAAAGTGCCGGGTAGTTGGAATGACAAAGGCTACGGGAATTACAAGCAGGTGATAGTGGATTTACCCAAGGATAAACAAGAGCTTGAGCTGATATTTATTGTGGGGGATTTATTTATGGCGTTTCGTAATTATATTTTTCTTATTGTACTGGTTTTTTTGGTTGGTCTTCTGTTTGTATCTTACAGACGAAGAATAATCAAAAGTGCATTTTTAAGGAGAACAGCAAATGTATTCACAATAATTGCCGTCTCGTTTATAGTATTTGCTGTTGTAATGTTTCCCGGTTTGGGGAGCGTCGAGACTGCGGGTGAATATTCTTATACTTCCTGCGTGTTGGAATTGACTGACACATCACGCATTGAAAATTATAAAAATGATGCCAGCCCCCGAAAATTGTCGGTGCTGGTCTATTATCCGGATATGGATGGAATTGAGGATAATACCTGCCCTTTGATTGTTTTTTCACACGGCGGCATTTCAACAAAAACAAGCAATCTATCACTTTTTAAGGAGCTTGCAAGTCACGGTTATGTGGTTGTCAGCATTGATCATACCTATCATGCGCTCAGCACAGAAATTGGCGGAAAGAGAATATACATAGATTCGGGATATATGAAAGAATTAAACGCGGAGGACTCACATTCGGATATTGAAAACTCCTATGTGTGTTTTAAAAAATGGATGGAACTGCGAACCGAAGATATTAATTTTGTGCTCGATACTTTTATTCGAGAATCTGCAGAAGAAAACAATTCTTTTTATTCTTTGATAAATGTGAAAAATATCGGCGTTGCCGGACATTCTCTTGGCGGATCTGCCGCGCTTGGTGTCGCGAGACAACGGGATGATATAAAGGCAGTGATTGCGTTGGAATCACCGTATATGTGCGATATAACAGGGGTAGACGGCAATAGCTTTATATGGAATACAAATTCATACTCATGTGCTATTATGAACATCTATAGTGATAGCGGTTACCCTTTGATTGAATCGGATAATAAATATGTTCAAAATAAAAATCTGTATCAACACGAAAATGTAGAGAACTATTATATTGAAGGCAGCAACCATTATTCATTAACCGATTTAGTTAGAACAGCTCCAATTCTATGCGCTCTTTTTGGCGGGGGATATAAGAAACCCGGATATGATACTTTGGAATTTATAAATCATAAAAGCCTTGCTTTTTTTGATAAATATTTGAATTAATGTATGATAGAAAACATGATGCCCTGTATTTTAAAAATGCAACCCATAAAATGAAGCGGGAGGTGCGAAAGAATCATATGGTTATACTAGTCGCAGACGACGAGAACGACATCCGAAACTTAATAAAAATCAGCCTTGAGGAAAACGGATATACCGTCTTGACGGCGCAAAACGGCAAGGTAGCATGGGACATCCTTGCGGCACAGGATGTCCATTTGGCAATCCTTGACGTGATGATGCCGGTGATGGACGGATTTAATCTTCTCCGCAAAATACGGGAACACAGCACCATTCCCGTCATCTTCCTGACCGCAAGAACGGATGACATGGACAAGGTGCTGGGACTCGGACTGGGTGCGGACGACTATCTTACTAAACCCTTTTCCATTGCCGAGTTAGTGGCCCGCGTTGGTGCACAACTGAGACGGAATAATGAGTATCTCTCACCGAAGGAAAAAGCCGCCGTAAGCATTAAATATGGAAACTTGTCCATAGACAAAGAAAAATGCTGCGCCTTTAAGGACGGAGAGCCGATTGAACTTGGCGCAAAGGAGTATAAGCTGCTTCTGCACTTTATGGAAAACCTGGAGAGAGTTTTTACAAAACAGCAGCTATATCACGCGGTATGGGACGAGGAATACTATTTTGACGACAACACCATAATGGTGCACATCAGCCGGATCAGGAATCGGATTGAGGACGACCCGCAAAAACCAAAGTATCTGAAAACCATTCGCGGCATCGGATACAAGCTTCATTATACCGGTGAAAAGCCATGAAAAGAAGAAAACTGTCCAATCAATTTCTAAGAAATTTTCTGGTGATATTTTTCATTACGATACTTGATACAGTACTTGCATTTGTACTGCTGTCCTTTGCCAGCGGATTGATTTCAGGCTCGCTGGCAAAAAACCAATATCCCGCAAGTGCAATAATCAAAGAGGATTATAGGCAGATTGACGCATCCGCTGTCGTGCAAAGCGGCGGCGGTATACAGGTTGTGGATAGGGAATATCATGTTGTTTATTCGAGGGGTCTTGACACCATTGGGTCGGAAAAGCTGACTGTCGGGGAATTTACAACATTTTTAATGGAAAGCAAAAGCAAGTCCTACCATTACGATATTCTCTATCAGCCAAAAGGCGAGTTTTGGCTGATTGTTACCTTTCCCACATCCATTCGGCTGAATTTTTCTCTGGTGCAGAATAAAGAAGCCTCCGCTGGCGATCTTATGCGAGCTGGTTGGGTGATTACTTTTGTGGTGCTGAGCTATCTCCTGATACTTGCACTTTTTGCCTTGATCTATTCAAGGATAACAGCGGCGGGCATAACCGAACCTCTGCGAAAGCTCTGTGATGGCACAAGACTTTTGCGGGAAGGCGATTATTCTGTGCGGGTGGATTTGCATCTAAAAAATGAGTTTGCCGAGCTTCAGAACACCTTTAACGACATGGCCGCCCGGATTGGGCATGAAATTACTCTCCGCAAAAAGTCGGAGGAGGATAGGCGCCGGCTGATTCTCGACATCTCCCATGACCTTAAAAATCCTATGTCCAGCATACAGGGCTATGCGGAGTTGCTTCTGAAGAAGGCAGGCATGACCGAGAAGGAATGTAAAGAACACCTTGAGGTCATTCTTAATAACAGTAAAAGGGCAAACCGGCTACTTACCGAGTTATTTGAGCTTTCCCAAATAGAAAGCCCGGAATTTTCACTAAAGCTAGTAAGAACTGATGTCTGCGAATACATCCGGCAAATATGCGGCGAGCTGGTGCCGCAGTTGGAGCGCGAAGGGTTCAAATATGAATTCGATATTTTAGAAGAAAGCGTTTTTGTCATGCTGGATACCGACCGATTTAATCGGATTATCCAAAATCTTTTCAATAATGCAGTGCGGTACAATCCGCAGGGAACACTGGTTGCCGTAAGCCTGAAGGTACAAAATAATCAGGTGGTGATTGATTTCAGCGACGATGGGATAGGAATTCCAGCTCATCTTGTGGACAACATATTCAAGCCCTTTGTCCGGGCGGATGATTCCCGTAACTCCAAAACCGGCGGCAGCGGATTGGGGCTTTCCATAGCGAAAAAAATCGCCGAGGCGCACGGAGGGGATTTGATACTATGTCTCAACGAGAATAAGGGTAGCACCTTCCGGATTACAATCCCCATGATTTAAGGTGGATTTAAGGTTCATATCAGCTGCGTGACAGGTTCGATTGCTATGATAGTGATGAGCCTGATAAACAGCTGATTTTTTTTTGGGAGGTGATAAAAAATGAAGCACGAACCAACACGTTTAGAGATATTTCTGACTAAGCTCACGTTTCTTCTTTACGGCAAGTCTGTCTACCAGGCATTCGCAGACCGATTGCCCCTTAATGGTAATGAGCGGGTACTTGACTTTGGTTGCGGTATGGGAACAGTTGCATACTTCGCCGTAAAAAAACTGCCCCACGGACATTTGACCTGTCTGGACGTCTCCAAGCGATGGCTGAATGCCTGCCGCAAAACCCTGCGCATTTATGGGAACGTCACTTTTCTGCGGACGGAATCCTCGGAACTGAGTAAAGGCAGCTATGAAGTAGCTTACTGCCATTTTGTTTTGCACGAACTGTCGGATGATGAATTAGAAAGGGTGATCCCCGCACTGGCGAATTCTCTCAAATCCGGCGGAATGCTTGCTTTCCGTGAACCACTGAATGAAGCAAAAAAATTGGGCGTGATCAAACGCCGGATAGAGCAAAGCGGGCTGTCCCTCAAGGATAGCCGCGTTACCGATATTCCGCTGATGGGCAACGCCCTTGAAAGCATATACATTAAACAGTAATGGAGGTTTACCATGATTCAAATAGCCATATTTTTCATTTTGACCGTTTTATCGGTCATTGCATTTACGGGGATTTTGCTCCTGTTGGCTTATAGCGTTACTACACGCATAAGAAAAAGGACGAATTCAAAGCAGCTTATTCGCTTGAAAAAAACAGCGATATTCTTCGCTGTAGCGATGGTATTGAATGCGGGTTTCATTATCTTTTCACAGGTCAGCGCTTCCACTCCGCGAATTGCTGGTGAAGACGGAAATACACCCAAAAACAGCATCGCGGAGCTTAAGAAACTCGAACTGAATGGCAGAAAGCAATGGATCAGTCTGAGAGGCTGGGATAAAAACGCGCCCGTCCTGCTCTTTTTGGCGGGTGGTCCCGGCGGAACGCAGATGGCAGCGGTGCGGCATGAGCTGGCAGAGCTGGAAAAGCATTTTGTCGTTGTCAACTGGGATCAACCCGGCTCCGGAAAGTCCTATTATGCAGAAAAAACAAAAAACATTACTGCTCAAACCTATATTCAAGATGGCCACGCTCTTACAGAGTACTTAAAGGAGCGCTTTTCGAAGAACAAAATCTATCTGGTGGGTGAGTCGTGGGGCAGTGCCCTGGGGATTTTCCTTATTGATAAGTATCCGGAGTCCTATCACGCATTGATCGGCACAGGGCAAATGGTGGACTTTGAAGAAACCGAGCGGATGGATTACACGAAGGCCATGGAAATAGCGCAGTCCAAACGCGATACTGCGCTCATTGAGCAGCTGAAGGCAAATGGTAAACCACCTTATTACGGAAAGGACGTAACATGGAAAAGCGCAGTGTACCTGAATTATCTCAGCGCCTACATGGCGGGAAATCCGGGGATTCACAATCCTGGTTACAACACCTTTCGGGATATCGGTTCCTCCGAATATGGGCTCCTTGATAAAATCAACTTTTTCCGCGGCATTGTCAACACATTTAATCATGTGTACCAACAGCTTTATGACATTGATATGAGAATGGAGTATACTAAGCTTGATGTGCCTGTTTATTTCTTCTTGGGTCGTCATGATATTAATGCGCCCACAGAGATGGTCGAGGAATATTTTCAGATTCTGAATGCGCCCGATAAAGAAATTGTATGGTTTGAGAATTCCGGTCACAGCCCATGGATCAACGAGCCGGAAAAGTTTGTAAAGGAGGTATTGTCATGTTCTTCGGTAAACAAAACGCAAGGATAAGCAGGATTCAGAGGATGCACCCGATTATTTTTCTGCCGCTGGTGTTTGCTATTATAATAGTGCTCACGGCTTGCTCCGCATCAAAGGGTAGCATTGTGATTCTTGAGAATCCAAATGGAACAGGATTTACAATGGATTTCAAGGAGTGGAGCTCAAAAAACAAGTGTGAATTATTCCTTAAGAAGGGTGATGTGTTGCAGATCGAAGTTGCCCGTGAAGACGGAGAAATCGCTCTTGCGGTCTGCGGCAAAAACGGTAGTGAACCCTATACGGGAAACAACCTTCAGTCGGGCTTGTTCACTGTAACAGTATCTGAAACAGATAAATACGATATTCGAATCATTGGGAAAAATGCAACCGGAAAGGTTACAGTCAATGGGATTTAGGAGTCCATGCTTGAATTTTCCATAGCTGGACAATAAAATAAATATAGAACATATAAACAACCAGGCATTTGTCAAGTATATTTAAACTGCGGATTATTTATGAAATGAGTTCCAGATTGCTGACAAAGGGTATTGCAGCTAAATTGAGAAAAACTTGAGAATTGTATGAAATAATATTGACCTTAGAAATTGAACAACGTCGCAGTCCCGCTCCTCTTAGGTGGGGGTTACCGATTGAAAAAGCTGTCAGTGACGGGTTACAAACCCCACTGACGTTGTTCAAACGCCACGTTTAGACGTGGCGCACGAAGTGAAGCGTAGGGCGAATTCATTTTGCCCGTAGCGAGGGGGTATGGGGGCTTGCCCCCATTAGAAATAGAAAGGAGGTTAGTATTTGAAAAAAACAATTTTACTCGTCGATGATGAAAAGGGCATCGTCAAAATGATGAAGAATTACTTTGAAATGTCGGGATACCAAGTGTATTCCGCTTATGATGGCAAAGAAGCCCTTGAAAAAATCGCCTGCCGGCCGGACATCATACTTCTTGACATTAATATGCCCGAAATGGACGGCATTTCTGTTTGCCGGCGTATTCGTGAACATATCACCTGCCCAATTCTTTTCCTTACTGCGCGCATCGAAAGCAGGGATAAAATTATTGGATTCCAGGCCGGCGCGGACGACTATATTGTCAAGCCCTTTGACATAGAGGAATTAGGCGCACGTGTGGAAGCACACTTGCGGCGTGAACAGCGAAAACAGGAACAGTCTGTTGTGCGATTCTTTAATGAGCTTGCCATCGATTATTTACAGCGGGAGATAACGGTAAACGGGAATGCTGTTCCACTATCAAAAAAAGAATTCGAGATTGTCGAGCTTCTTTCCATCAATGTCGGACAGGTTTTTGACCGTGAACGGATTTACGAAGCTATATGGGGTATTGACGGCGACGGTAACAGCGATACCATCATGGAGCATATCCGAAAAATCCGGTCAAAATTATCCGTGTATACTCAGCACAGCTATATTGATACGGTATGGGGGGTGGGCTACCGATGGAACGCCTGAAGCAGATGAGTTTGAAAAAAGCATTTTTTTGCCTGACGATGCTGTTCTTGCTGATCGCCCTCATTTTTAGTATCTTTTCTATATTAGGAATCAGCTATATTTTGAAGCAATATGGAACGTCATTAGAAATGATAATTGATGGTAATGGTGTTATAACTCGAGGTCCAACAGCAGCCGGGAACGACCCTCCGCTTTGGTATCATGCTTTGGCAATTCTACAATTTGCACTTCCGGTTCTTTTTGTGATAACGGGCTTGCTTTCAGCCGATCTTGTGTTTTATCGCACAAAACTAAAAAAGCCCCTTGCCGAGCTACAAGCCGGAGCAGAACGAATTATGCAAAACGACCTGGATTTTTCAATTCGAGCAGATACCAAAGACGAGCTTGGCAAGCTATGCATTGCATTTGAGGAAATGCGAATGGAGCTCGTAAAGAACAATCGGGAGCTTTGGCGTCAGATGGAGGAACGCAAGCGTCTCAATGCGGCATTCTCCCACGACCTTCGTAATCCGGTTACCGTTTTGAAGGGCTCTGCAAAAATACTGAGAAAAGGACTATCGAGTGGTGCACTGTCTTCCCAAAACGCACAGGATTCAGTATCACTCATAGAGGAATATACCGGAAGAATCGAAACATACATTGACGCCATGAGCAGCGTTCAACGCTTAGAGGAACTGCAGTGCTCTCCCCAAAAAATCAGTTTGGAGATGGTAATAAAGGAGCTGTCGGACAGCATTCATCTGCTTACAATGGATTCTGGCATTAAAGCAGAAGTAAAAGTAGAAGATCAATTTGAAACGCTGCAAAAAAATGTTTGGCTTGACAAGGCAATTGTATTCAATGTAGCGGAGAATCTGATCGCAAATGCAGAAAGATACGCAAAAACGAAAATACAGATTAGCTTAAGACCGGATACGGAAACACTTGTATTGTCGGTACAGGATGACGGGCCGGGATTTCCGCAAGCAATCCTGCGCAAGGGAGCAGAGCCATTTCTTCGCGGTGATGAAGGTAACGACCATAGTCCCCATTTTGGCATGGGACTCTATGTTTGCCGTCTGTTATGTGAAAAGCACAATGGTTCATTGCAACTGCAAAATACCCAAGATGGAGCTTTGGCAACAGCAAGATTTAAAATTTCAAAAACTTGAGCGTTTTTTGAGAATTGCTTGATATGCTCTCCTTATCATCGAAAGGAGAGTATTTTTATGATAATCGAAGGAAGAAATTTATCAAAATATTATGGGAGCGGCGAAAACAAGGTAATCGCTCTCCACAAAGTGAATCTTGAAATTTCATCAAATGACTTTATTTCCATCATGGGGCCTTCCGGCAGCGGGAAAAGCACCTTGCTTCATATTATCAGCGGATTGGATACACCAACCTCCGGTACGGTTACATTTGATGGAAAGAATATTTATCAAACGGACGACAAAGAGCTTTCAGCCTTTCGCCGCCAAAGGATCGGCTTTATCTTTCAGCAATTCAATCTGCTGCCTGTCTTAACCGCAAAAGAGAATATCATTATGCCATTACTTTTGGACAATCGTCAGCCCGATGAAGCTTATTTGAAGCAAATCGCCCAATTTTTAGGAATCACCAACCGGTTATCTCATCTGCCGAGCGAGCTTTCGGGAGGACAACAGCAGCGCGTTGCCATTGCCCGCGCGTTGATTTCAAAGCCGGATGTTATTTTTGCGGATGAACCCACGGGCAATTTGGACAGCAAAAGCGGCAATGAAGTCATGGAAACGCTGAAAAACATCCGGAAGGAATTTGGCAAAGCACTGGTCATTATCACTCATGATGACCGTATCGCACGAATGGCGGAACGCCGGTTTACGATGGTGGACGGGGTGCTTTCGGAGGTGACGGTACAATGAAATCTTATCGTTCGCTGGTGTGGAAAGAACTTAACGCTCAAAAAATAACGTCTACGCTCATTCTGATCGCCATTGTTCTTTCCACGACGATGACAACTGTAATCGGACAGTCGTGGGGAATACTAAAAGCCTTGCGGGAACAGCAGGCCGGTATGCTGAATGGCTACCGATATGTGACATTTCATAATCTGACTAAGGAGCAAAAGATGCAACTTGAGGAAGACAGCCGCGTCTCCTTTGCCGGCAGCAATATCATCCTTAGCGCGGCAAGTCTAAAAGATAGCGGGATCTCTTTACAGCTCAGAGAATATGACGAACAGGGCTTATCTATTTACCCAACCATTTCACAGCTCACCAAAGGCCGTCTCCCACAGAAAGCGGGAGAAATCGCTCTACCCGAGGATGCACTGGAGTACTTGGGTTTCTCAGGAGATATCGGCGATGCGATTACGCTGGACTTATTTATTTCACTCCAACAGGATACGGAGGAGGCTTATGAATATAAAGCGGAGTTTACCTTGTGCGGAATATTGAAAAGCAATTACCTCGCCTACGTCTCCGGGATTGTTACCGGAATTGCAGGGCAGGGAACCGCTGAGAAATACCTTCCGGAAAAATATAAGCTTTATTCTACGGACATTCGCACAGAAGATAAACGGAGCTTCCAGCAGACCGTCAACGAGCTTGCGGAGAAGGTTGTGATTCCCGGCAGCCGTATTCAGTACAATTGGCTCTACCTGAATGCCTTAGGCATCAAATATGATAAAGAAGACAGCGGTTCGGACGAAAGCAGCATCTTTTCCTGGATGATTGCGACAGGTATTATGATTGGTTCTTTGGTTTTATTGGCAGCGGGACTTGTCATCTACAACATTTTGAAAATTGAGGTAAGTAAGCGGATAAAGGAGTATGGCACTTTGCGGGCAATCGGTGCTCATCAGGGACAGCTTTACCGTTTGGTTGCAGAACAGCTAATCCTGCTATGCCTTATAGGAATTCCTGCAGGCACTGTTTTCGGTGTGCTGTCAGCCGGTGGAATTACAAAAGCAGCCACAAGTCTGCTTTCTCCGGAAATTTTCATGGTACAAAATATAGTGGAGCTTGAAGCATTGATTGCTCAGAACAGTATGGGAAAACTGCTTCCACTTCTAATAAGCGCCGCGATTACATTGATATCTGCTTTTATTGCCGCTATGCCGGCGGCGCGTTATGCTGCCAAGGTCTCTCCGACCGTCGCCATGAACGGAATAATAAGCAAAGTGAAACGGAAGTATCGTAAAGAGAAACACATCCGGCATTTTGAAGCATTTTACGCAAGACTAAATCTAAAGAGAAATGTCGGACGGACCACGATCACAATCCTTTCTTTAGTGATGAGTATTACGGTATTTGTAGCCCTTCAATCCTTTTCCGGATTGCTGGACGCCTCTCAAGATGTTCAAAAACTCCATTTGGGTGATTATTCCATTACCAATGAATCAATAGGCTTTGAACCGTCTATTGTGGAAGATTTAAAATCGCAGGAAGGGGTTTCTTCCATATACACTTTAAAATACAGCCTTTATATGCAGGAAAGCGACGGCACTCTGCCGATCGAAACAGGATTTAACCTTAAGCCAAGTGAAACGCTGCAAATTGTAGGTGTCGATCTGGAACGGCTTAAAGCACTTATGCCATCGCTCACAGAAAATGAAATACAAGCGTTAAAAGACGGAAAAGCGTGCTTAGTCAAAAATCCTATCGCGATTTCTTATGAAGGTAAGCAAACAGAAATTACTTCCTTTACTGCCGGAAGCACTATTTCAGTTGCCAATAACGAACTGAAAGTGCTTGGAAATTGTAATGCTGTAGGATTAGACAATCAAGGCTTTGTAAATGGTGTTCAAGTGGTGGTCTTTGATACGGTCTATGATCAGCTGACCGGAAAACACACTTATTCTGAACTGTATCCGGTTTTAGAAGACGGAGCGGATACGCAAGCGGTGGAACAAAGAATAGAGCAAATCTG
>JAEZLF010000091.1 GCA_023435925.1 Bacillota bacterium | reverse complement strand
CTTGGAGACAGTGCGCAGCAAACGGAGCAAACGTTATAGTCCGTATCTCGCACTATATGGCTCCGTGGGATCGCGCATGGGAAATCACAAATAAGGCTGGAGCATACTCAAACCAGGTATATGTCTGTACTGCGAACTCCGTTGGTGTTGACGAGTATTACACCTATTTCGGGCGCAGCATGATTCTCAATCCCGATGGAACGATTATTACAGAAGCGCCTATGGGAGTACCGTGGCTCATAAAGGCTGACATTTATCCGGCTATCATAGATAATCTCCACAAGAAAGCGGGTTCCCACAGTTTGCTCTATCAGTATAACCATCGCGGATCAAGCCATTGTGACACAAATGGACTTGGCTTGGATCTGAGTGATTACAATACGTACAAAAAACTCTGATTGAGCGATATGCAACTATTTAAATAAGGAGGGTATCTAAATGAGCTACTATTCTGCATTTGTTCATAATCTGGTTAAGGCTTTTGGTGAGATTGATTATCCCATTACGAAGGCAGAGTTGATTGCCAAGGTTGGTGATGAAAGCGTACAGAATGATTTTAATAATAAAATTTCATTAAAAAAGCTTATCGAAGAATTACCGGTTGACAAATTCACTTGCGCATGTGAGTTGTACTGCAACATCGATTGCGTAGTACTAAAATTTGATTAAAGACCAGGAGGTTGAATACTATATGAAAACTACAGTTATTAAGAAAAGTGATGCACATTTATTCCTAGAGGGTGTAGAGGTTTGCCGTCAGTACTTTGAAACAGAAAAAATCACGTTCGGAACATCTACTCTTCTACCTGGACAACGCGGCGACATAGACCATGGTCATGCTAATTCCCACGAAGTTTTCTTCGTTGTAAAAGGTCATGTACTGATGTTGGTTGAGACAACCGGTGAAACTTTTGAACTGTTTGAACAAGACGCTATTATTATGCCGGAAACTGTCCCTCACACGCTTGTCAACATTGGCAGCGAGGAAGCAGTCATCAGCTGGAGTAAGGCTCCCAGTGAGCTTTAAAGGATGAAGACAGTCGGAATTATACTGGCTTAATGATTAGAGACAGGAGGTTTATTATGAAATTTACAGGGAAAAATGTCGTCGTTACAGGAGGAGCTTCAGGATTAGGAAAGGCTTCAGCCATGACATTTTTAAAAGAAGGTGCAAAGAGCGTTTTTATATTTGATATAGATGCCATCGGAGGAGAAGCTGCTCTACAAGAGCTTAGGCAGTATGGTGAAGCTCACTATGTAAAATGTGATGTCAGTAATGAAGACTCAGTAAAAGCAGCTTATGAAACCGTTATATCTGTCTGCGGCAGTGTGGATATTTTGCATGCTAATGCTGGCATCATTGCGAAACCTAAGTTCATAAATGAGATGACTTTTGCTGAATGGGATAGAATGATTTCTATCAACCTAAACGGAATGTTCCTGGTATCAAAATATGCTATTACGCAGATGCTGAAGCAGGATGGCGGGGTGATCGTATTTACTGGATCCAACTGGGCATATGTTTGCGATCCCGGTTTCACCAGTTATGCAGCGAGCAAGGGAGGAGTGGTATCCTTCGCCAGAGCACTTGCACTGGATCATGCAAAAGACAATATACGAATCAATGTAGTATGCCCCGGAAATATTCACTCTCCGCTGCTTGATAAACAGCTCAGTGAAGAACCTGATCCCGAAGCTGCATTAGCAGCAATGGGCCAGGTTTCGACACCACAGGAAATTGCAAATCTTGTTACCTTCCTTGCAAGCGATGATGCATCAGCTATGAAAGGCTCAGCTGTTATTATTGACCAGGGTGAGACGCTCGGTTACGGAATCGGCCTACGTTCTAAGAAATAGTGGTGTTATATTGCGCTAATTATTTTCTGTAATATTTAATATGGAGGTGCAGGATTAATGGAATCTTTGATTTTAAGTGTAGATTTGGGAACAACTTCGATAAAGCAAGCAGTTATTGATACACATGGCCATATTGTAGCTGATGTTATGCGTGAGTACACCCTTGAAACACCGTTTGCTTCTTATACAGAATGCAGTGAGGAAACCTATTGGAATGCTTTTACCGACGGGCTTAGTGAACTGTTGAACAAAATCGGGGAGAGAAGGAATGCGATTAAGGCACTGGGTATATCGGCACAGGGTGAAACAATGTTTTTCCTTGATAAAGACGGGAAACCGCTTCGCAAAGCTATTGTATGGATGGATAACCGTGCTGAAAAAGAAGCAAATGACTTGCGTAATAAGTTTACTGATGAGAAATGTTACGAGATTACAGGTCAGGTTAGTTTTGATCCATGTTGGCCTGCCTCCAAAATCCTATGGGTAAAGCGCAATGAGCCGGAGGTTTTTGAGAAAACGGCCATGTTTGCACTTATCGAGGACTGGCTCATCTATCGTTTGACCGGCCAGCTGGTATCGGAAGGTTCACTTTTGTGCTCGACTGTTTATTGGAATATTCGGACCAAAACTTGGTGGCCTGAAATGCTTGAATATTTGGGCATCGACGAAGGTCGTCTGCCAAAAATTATGGAGCCCGGTCAGTATGTGTCGAAAATTCTTCCGCAAGCTGCGCAATCTCTTGGCTTGCCTTCGGATATGTCTGTATGCACCGGTCTTTTAGATCAAGCTGCCGGAGCTATCGGAGTTGGGAATATTCACGAGGGTATGTTCTCCGAAAATATCGGCGCTGCACTGGCAATTTGCGCTCCAATGGATACGCTTCGCTTTGATCCTAACCGTAAGATGCCAGTACACTACTTCGGTATTCCTGATATGTATATGCTGCACACATTCACAACAGGTGGTATGGCTCTAAAATGGTATCGTGATACCTTCTGCGGTTTGG
>JAEZLF010000006.1 GCA_023435925.1 Bacillota bacterium | reverse complement strand
TGCTGGATGCGGCTGAGAAGAAAGGCTATGAGACTTTGCTGGAGGAACACATCAAGGACTTCTACGCACTGATGAGCCGGTGTATACTGGATTTGGGCCCATCACCGTCGATATCGACCGATGTCAGAATAGCGGCAGTTCGCGGTGGGAGCAACGACCCTGCATTGGCGGCACTGTATTTCCAATTCGGACGTTATCTCATAGTCTCAGGCGGGCGTGAGGGTAGTTCGGCTTTGAATCTGCAGGGAATATGGAACGCTGAGTTTACACCGATGTGGGACAGTAAGTATACGATAAACATCAACCTGCAGATGAACTATTGGCCTGTGGAGTCAGGCAATCTTTCTGAACTCCATATGCCTGTTATGGACTTGCTGGAGACGATGCATGAGAAAGGCCGGGAAACAGCCCGTGTCATGTATGGCATGCGCGGGATGGTTTGTCATCATAATACGGACTACTACGGCGACTGTGCGCCGCAGGACTGGTATATGGCTTCTATGCCTTGGGTGACCGGCGGAGCTTGGCTTGGTCTGCATGTATGGGAACATTACCTATACACCAGGGACCTGAATATTCTGCACAGGATGTATCCGATTCTGCTTGATATGGCCTTATTTTATGAGGATTTCCTCATCGAAGTGGATGGAAAGCTTGTAACATGCCCATCTGTGTCGCCGGAGAACCGCTATCTTTTACCGGACGGATATGACACACCGATTTGTGCGGGGCCTGCAATGGATAATCAGATATTGCGTGAGTTCTTCACCGCATGTATTGAGATTCAACGTCTTCTGGGTGTGGACCAGGAACTCTCTAAAACGTTTGCGGATATTGCTTCAAAGCTCCCGAAGGACAAAATTGGTTCAAAGGGACAACTCCTTGAATGGGATCAGGAATACCCGGAGCTTACACCGGGTATGGGACATATTTCCCACCTGTTTGCCTGCTACCCCGGTAACGGGATCAACTGGCGAGACACGCCGGAATTGATGAAGGCTGTCAACAAGTCCCTGGAGCTGCGGGTGGAAAATGGCGCAGGAAAGGGAGGCTGGCCGCTGGCATGGTTCATCAATGTAAATGCACGGCTGCTGGATGGCGAAAAGACGGACATGAATATACGGAAGATGCTTGGGGATTCATCTGTACGCAACTTTTTTAATGCCAGACAGCACGTTTTCCAGATAGACGGCAATCTTGGAGCTTCGGCTGGGATAGTGGAATGCCTGCTGCAAAGCCATATCGCATTGCATTTCTTGCCGGCATTGCCTGTTTCATGGAAGGAAGGAAGCGTCTCAGGTCTGCGTGCACGCGGAGCACGTGAGGTGGATTTGAGGTGGAAGAATGGAAAGCTTGTGGAGGCTGTTGTTCGGCCACAGTTCAGTGAATCCATTGAGGTGGTTGGAGAGACACTGAATGTTGTGTGTGAAGGATCGCAAATCCCTGTTGAAAAAACCGTAATCGGCTTCACATTTTTCGTTGAGGGCGGTAAGTCTTATAAACTCGAGCCGTCCGTCTAAAATTAACAGTTAGGCAATGTAACGAGGCAACAAAGATATCCCCCACTTCTATAAGTGGCGAGTACTGATTTGGTTTTCAGGCGGTGAGCATATCTCCCGCCTCGTTGAAACGCCGCTGAGGTAATGAAATTTTTCTACTAAGCGTAATTTGTAAAACAAATTATCGCGTAACCGAAAAATTTCATTTTGAACCGAGGCGTTATAACGAGGCCAAGATATGTCCCCCACCTCCTGACTCTTTTGCTTTTACATAAAGCTCTGGTAATTCAATTACAATGGCTGTCAGTAGTGAGTACACAATCTCTCAATGAAGCAGCCTGACACTCAAAAAATGTGAGTGTTCAGGCTGCTTTTACGTTTTTTTGTCTATATTTGCTTTATT
The DNA here is from genome assembly GCA_023435925.1 of Bacillota bacterium. Taxonomy (GTDB): domain Bacteria; phylum Bacillota; class Clostridia; order Acetivibrionales; family DTU013; genus JAEZLF01. Next base: position 744 of record JAEZLF010000006.1, on the reverse strand, counting down.
CATAACGCTATTTTGCCCTCTTCGGTTTTATCACTTTAATATAAAATTACATATGATATGATGATTTCTACCTTTTGTATTTTATTCTTAGTAGGGGGAGTGATATTTTTTATGAATCAGGGCAAGGCAGTCAGCCACATTAAAAATCGCTGGATACCGGTATTTGCGGGAATTGCGATCCAGCTATGTCTTGGCACGGCCTATATCTGGGGTGTATTTCAGCCGGAAGTGGTGAAAACCCTTGAATGGGACAATAAAGGTGCTGCATTGACATTTTCAATGCTGTTGGGGTTATTAACGTTTGGAAGTACTGTAGGCGGATTGATACAGGACAGATTCAGTCCCAAACCTGTTATTATGGGGGGAGGGCTTATTCTGGGGCTTGGATTTTTTCTTGCAGCATTCGCCACAGCAGATGCACCTTGGGTGATGTGGCTGACCTATGGTGTCATTGGCGGCTTTGGAATGGGAACCACCTATACGACTACCATTGCAGTCTGTCAGAAATGGTTTCCTGACAAAAGAGGCTTTATTACCGGAATTATTGTTTCGGCACTTGGGTTTGGCGGATTGGTATTCACACCGATTGCAAAATCCTTGATTGCAAGTGTGGGTGTTATGCCAACATTTAAGTGGTTCGCAGCAATATTTGTGGTCGTAACATTTATTGGGGCATTCTTTATTGAAAGTCCTCCCGAGGGTTATAAGCCAGAGGGATGGACACCTCCTGTAAAAAAGGCCGGT